>JAOZIG010000196.1 GCA_026014515.1 Candidatus Bathyarchaeota archaeon
TAAATCGCGTAAGGTGTTACCCGAGTTAATTGATTTGGAGGAGTTTCTGGGTTTTCATGGGATTACCCGACTCCAGTTAATTGATATGGGGATACTCATCGGCACGGACTTCAACAAGGGCATCAAGGGAATAGGACCAAAAACCTCGTTGAAGCTAATCAAGAAGCATGGCTCACTGGAAAACCTACCAGTAGACATCAAAGCGAAGCTCCCAGATACCATTGACCAGATACGAGACCTCTACCTCCACCCAGAAGTCACAGACAAATACACAGTGGAACAAGGTGAACTCATGGAAGACGCCTTAGATGATTTTCTCTGTGGTGAAAGAAACTTCTCAACCAAGCGGGTTCAAACACTCATCAACAGGATGCGAACAAAGGCAGCGCAGAAATCACTGAAAGACTACTTTGGAGGCATGTTATGACTGAGACCAAGTTCAAGGAACTAGCACAACTCTGCAAAAACCTTGAGGCTACCACTAAAAGAAAGGAAAAGACAGCTCTCATCAGTGATTTCCTCAAGGGCATCAACAGGGACGAGATAAAACCAGCTATACTGTTGACCATTGGCGCGGTTTTCCCTGAGACAAGCGATAAGACCCTTGATGTAGGTTGGAGAACCCTCAAACGAGTCATGGACCGTGGCGGACAAACCACCCTGTTCAGACATCAACTCACAGTCAAAGAAGTCTACAACATAATGCAACAGATCGCCAAGGCATCAGGGGAAGGCAGCAGAAAACAGAAAGAACAGTTACTGGAGCGCATGTTTGCCCAAGCCGAGCCACTGGAGTCCGAGATACTTGCACGCATAATCTTCGGTGAGATGAGGATAGGCGTCAACGAGGGCATGATGCTGGAGGGAATCGCAGAAACAACAGAAACTGATCCCGCACTTGTCCGCAGGGCTTTGATGATGACAGGAGACATCGGAAAGGTAGCAGAGACAGCGGTTGAACAAGGCGAAGCAGGTTTGTTAAGTCTTGAAGCCACCTTGTTCGTTCCTTTGAAGCCTATGCTTGCGAATACAGCCGAGACACCGATGGAAGCCTTGGAGGATTATGGAGGGGAGGCTGTTTTCGAGTACAAGTATGATGGTGCTCGTATCCAGATACATAGGAAAGGCGATGAGGTACGGGTATTCAGCCGTAGATTGTCTGATGTCACCGAGAGCATACCAGACATTGTTGGGATAGTGAAGGAGTTCCCAGAGGAGAAGGACTTCATCATAGAGGGCGAGGTGGTTGCGGTGGGTGAGAACAAGCGCCCGTTACCGTTCCAAGACTTGATGCGGCGATTCACACGAGTAAACGAGGTCACAGATAAGGCGGAGGAGATACCCCTTCATCTACACCTGTTTGATGCCTTATACTATGATGGAAAACTCCTGATAGACGAACCCTACAGCCACAGATGGAGTATCCTAGAAAAAATAGCCCCACAGAAATACCACACACAGCGAATAATCACCACCAACCCACAGGAAGCAGAGGAATTCATGACCCAAGCCATCGAGGCAGGACATGAGGGCTTGATGGCGAAACGACTTGACAGCTCATACAGCCCCGGGGCACGAGGTAAGAACTGGTACAAACTCAAACCAGTGGAAACACTGGACGTGGTGATCGTAGCAGCGGATTGGGGTAGTGGACGCCGCAGAGGATGGCTCAGCAACTATCATCTCGGTGTATGGAATGGGGAGGAGTATCTTGTCATCGGTAAGACGTTCAAGGGCTTGACTGATGAGGAGTTCAAGTGGATGACGGAGCACCTCCAAGAGCTACGGGTACGTGAATCAGAGTATACGGTATATGTGAAGCCCGAGCTAGTGGTAGAGGTTGCCTTCAACGAGATACAGCAAAGCCCTCACTACAAATCAGGATACGCGCTACGTTTCGCTAGGATCACGCGCATCAGAACAGATAAGAGCCCAGATGAGGCGAATACGCTTCAAGATGTATCACTGCTATACGAGCGCCAATTCAAATACAAGGACAAGCTAAACGGGTAACTTCTTTCGTAAACCACCGATAAGCGAGCCTATTGCAGAGTCATCTCTGATCGCCTCGCCTTCAGTTTTGGGCACAGAGCGGTTCTCGATCAACTGGAAATGCACCAATAACCCGACCATGGCTAGTACACCGGATACTAGAATCCACCAGCTAAACGCTGTGATGTACAGGGTGAACTCTGATGTAATTGGGATTCCATTAGGCACTAGTAGTCCCCCTGATGCGAATAGTATGGCCCCCAAGGCAAAGTAGTAAACCCAGACAGTGCGTCTCCTCATATCCTGTGCCTCTTCCCTGAGTTTACTGACATCTTGGAGGTTCTCACGCCACTGATCACCGAATCCAGCGATCTCCGCCGCCTCAGGGTCAAGCTCTATAATGGGCTGCAATGTGTTGACGAATTTCTCGTTCTCCTTCTTCATCTGTTCGCGGAATGCTTCCTCGTATATCTCCATCCGCTGCTTGAACTCGTCATCAAAGAGGAGCCACCAGAGCGCAAAATTCCCCACAGAAAGGATGACCGCTGACAGGATCAATATGTAGGACTCGATCAATCTACTAGGAAAAACCCGATTCAAGATATAAAATATAGGAAAAAGAAGGTAGGTTAGGCATCCTTGAGCTGGTCAAGCGGAGGCTTCAAGTCAGCTGGAATAGGAGACTTGTAAGTCCTACCAGCCAATCTTTCAACCCACTCATCCTTAACCTTCTGCAACAGATCAGGCTTAGTGAGTAACTCAAGCGCTGCTGCGGCGTGAACCTTTGTGCTAAAGATCAGTCCCTTGTGACCGATGCTCATACCGTTCTGCGCGACAAACTGCCAGCTATGACCCGGAGTACCAAGCATACAGCAGGTGGTTCCGAACTCGATTGTGGGTGTTACCCAGCTAACGTCGCTGACGTCAGTGCTTCCTGCTCCAACCATGCCTGCGCTGTAGTCGGGTAGGACACGTTCATCAAAGTGTACGTCTTTGAGTTTCTGCCAGTCTGGTCTGTTGGATTTCTGGAGGCTGTTCATCTTCTTGCTTACATCGATGCTTTCAGCCATCTTGTCCGCGAACTCAAGCTCTTCCTCGGTGTGCTTTGGTGCACCTATCTCAGCCATCTGGTCAGTAACCAGTGTGGCTAAGACGCCGTTGGGTAGCTTGTCGTAGCATCCTGTGAGGAACTCTACCTTGCTTGTGGTCCTCGCCATCAGGTTTGCACCCTTGACGATGTCCATGATCCAGTCATAGATCTCATCGACCTGTGCACGCTCTGGTGCCCTGTTATAGTACCATGTACGGGCATAAGCTGGGACAACGTTTGGCTGTCCTCCACAGTCCTCATGGATATAGTGGACCCTTGCCTTCTCGATGATGTGCTCACGCATGAAGTTTATACCGTTGCTCATTAGCTCGACAGCGTCCAAGGCGCTGATTCCGTTCTCGGGGTCACCTGCGCTGTGGGCGGTTCTTCCATAGAAGTGGACCTTGAAGCTGTTCATGGCGTTGCTGCTGCCTGTTCCAGCGGTGTTCGCACTGCTCGGGTGGTGTGCTAGTACTGCGTCTACACCATCAAACAAGCCATCCCTGACCATCCATATCTTGCCTACGAGGGTCTCCTCAGCGGGACAACCATAGACCTTGACTGTTCCACCGACATTATGCTCCTCCATAGCGGTTTTCAACGCGATGGCTGCTGCGACTGAGCCTGCTCCGTAGATGTTGTGTCCACATCCGTGTCCCGGTGCTCCTTCCTTGATGGGCTCCTTGTAGGGTAGTGCCTTCTGGCTGATGCCTGCTAGGGCGTCCAGTTCTCCTAGGATGCCGATGGTTGGTCCCGGTCCGTTGCTCCATGTTCCCATGAAGGCTGTGGGCATCTCTGCGACGCCTCTGTCTACCTTGAACCCTGCTTTCTCTGTGATGTCTGACAGGTATTTGGATGTCTTGAACTCAAGTAATCCGAGCTCGGCGTATCCCCAAACCGTGTCGCTCCACTCAGTGATCTTTTTCTCGTTCTCGTCAACCCATTGATAAGCGGTTTCTTTCAACATTGATCAAATATGGATGCGCCTATGAATGTTTTAAAACCATCCACCCGGCTAAGGCGCCCAACGTGGAAGCCGCGACTGGACAGCCTCATACAGGAAACGCCCCAAACCAACAGTGATGGCTCCTTGAATCAGGTTAAAGACACCAATCAAAGGAAGCAAACCTATTGCGGCTTCCATGGGCACACGATAGATATTGGGTAACACATAGAGGTTAACAGCACTCATAACGAGCACACGTGAAACCAATCCTGCCCCCCATGAGATATACTTTGAGCCTCCGATCTTTTCGCCTATGAAAAGCCCGAAAACCGTTGATAACTCCGCAGCCACCTTAATCGATGCAGAGATGGGGTCTCCGCTTCGAGCCATTATACCTATACCCGCAACTATTGATGTCATAGCTGAGGACGGGAACCCATAGAGAAAGAGGCTTAACGCGATAGGCACCCCAGTGAAATCAAACTTGAGGACAGGATACCATGGAAAAGGAATCTTCAACCCCGAAAACTTGAGGGCGTAATCAAAAACAATAACCAAGGCAGCCAAAATAGCCGTACCAGTCAACCTGACTGATTTATTTTCTCGACTCATCAAGTCACAACGCAAACCCAAATGGGTTATTGGATAAAAAAGATGCTACCATAATCTAAATAGAAGAATCATCGACAAGGTCCAGCTTGTGCCCAAACCGCTCCTTCTTGGTCCGCATATACTCCTCATCATCACCATGCACAGGCAGCTCCAACGGGACACGCTCACTGATCTCCACACCGTACCCTGCAAGCTGATCAAGTTTATCAGGGTTATTCGTCAACAACCTGACACTCCCCACACCAAGCTTACCTAGCATAGCAGCCGAAACCTCATAGTCACGTGCATCAGGCTCAAAACCGAGATGCAGGTTCGCATCATAAGTATCAAAACCCTGATCCTGAAGCTGATACGCCTTGATCTTATTCACCAACCCGATACCCCTACCCTCCTGCTGCATATACAGGATAAGCCCCAAGCCCTCCTCCTCGATCATCCGCATAGCGGTATGAAGCTGAGGACCACAATCACAACGCCTCGACCCCAACGCATCACCAGTCAAACAAGCACTATGCAACCGAGTCAAGACATCCTCTGCCCCATAGACATCACCCTT
>JAOZIG010000267.1 GCA_026014515.1 Candidatus Bathyarchaeota archaeon
CAACGAAACCAGCCCCAAAACAACCCAGAATTAAACTTAATCTAGTCCAAACCACCGGCGAATCAATACCAAATCGTACACGACCAAATAATACACCTTCACACCAATTCCCACCGAGAAATTTTTTCCTCAAAGTACCCACCAGTAGACACCGCAAAGCGTAATAACCCCCCAGCCATCCAGAATAACCATGCCCATCTGTGAAATATGCGGAATGGAAGTCGAAACAACAGAAACATGCAAAGAATGCCAAAGCAAATTCTGCGAAGAATGCGGAGACAACAAACAAAAACTCTGCTACGACTGCCTAGGCTGGACAGACGACATAGAAGAAGACTGGATCGAGGAAGACCTAAACTGACCCAACCATCGTATTTATGTAAAAGTTCAATAGAATACCAATAACAATGTATAACAATGTGGGACAAAGTAAAACACAAAAACACCTATCCCTTGTCCTCATCACACTCATCATAGCCACCCAACTTATCCCACACGCCTACGCGGCAAGAACCACCGTCACAGGCACAATAACAGACACACAAGGCAACCCAATCCAGAACGCCGAAATCAAGGTACTAACACGCCGCTACATCAGACACTGGTCAAGCAGCTGGAACAGCTACAGCTCAACCACCACAAACACAGCCGGCGAATACAGCCTAAACCTAGACACAGACAGCAACTACCTCATACTGATAACCCACTCAACTGGCGACGAATACGATTACGTACCATACGGATGGTTCATCACCCCAACAAAGGAAGCATATGTAGAAGACATCACTCTCTGGAGAGCATCCATCATCAAATTTGATGGCCTAGCCTACTTCATAGAAACCACAGCTATACCGGAAACCACTTTCAAGGTACTGGAACACAACAGCACCGAGATAATCCGCTACGGAGACATGGGACTCAGCTACGGAACCACAAGCAGCACCATCACACTCCAACTAGGAGTACCAAGCAACATAGTCTATGTTCCAAGTAACTCCAACTTTAAAGTCGAGGTGGAGAGCTACGCATCATACAGATCAGAAACCATACACCGGGAAATCAATATCCAAGACTACGTTGAACAGTCTCTGGAGCCCGGTGAAACAGTAAACATTGACCTAAGAAGTCTGGTGTTACCTGAAAGCGTCGAAAAGCTTCAAACTCAGACAGCGGATGTCGAGTCACTTATTATAGATAAAGAGGAGCAGGGATTCTTCTTAGCTGTTGAACGGCAACACTTAGGCGAGATTCAGCAAACCATCGATACAGCGGCGTCACTTCTGAGTCAGGATAACTTTGAGGAGGCGTTCACAAAGTCCCGGGAGGCATTTGTGCTTCTTAGTGACTTGGAGAATGGGTTGAACAACCTGTTGACTGATGCATCAAGATCAGTCTATATCCTGCTTGGCTTCATATGCGCCACATCAATCGTGATAGCCTCACTGCTATACGAGAACAGTCTATACAAGGCATTGTTCTCTACGGGTTTCTACGCGGTTCTTCTGGTAATATTCTATTATCTTCACCCCGGAGCCCAGATCACAGACAAGATCGAACTAATCAAAATATCAGCAATATCACTACTAGCGGTAAACGCCGCAGCGTGGATACTCCCCAAACTCATGAACAGGGGCTCAACTGGAAGAGACATAAGCCTAGCAAACATGACAGTACCAATATTCAGCATCGCAAAAAGAAGTCTAAGACGGAGAAGACTACGGTTCTTACTCACACTCACAAGCGTCCTGTTGCTAGTGGCTAGCTTCATCAGCTTGACAAGCTTCACATCAGGATACGGTCTCAGCTTTACAAAATCAGGGAACACTGTCCAGAAAGAAGGCATAATGATTAGGACACCTGATCCCCCACCTGCACGTGCATTGGCACCGTTCAGTGGGGGAACAGGAGCAGCTGGACCATTACCACTAGACGAGTCAATACTGGAATGGTACAGGATCATCGAGGAGGTGGTTGACATTGTGCCAAGGTACGAGAACTATGCACAGCGCCAGTACAGGGAATCCTACAAGCCCATCGCGTACATTGGACGTACACCATTATTCGGTATGGTGGGAATCGACCCAGAGTACGAGGCAGAGGTAAACCTACTAGACTCTGCGGTAATCGAAGGCAGATACCTAAGTGATACCCCGGGAGAGGTTTTGATATCCGCTTTGCTAGCCGAGAATCTCCAAAAGACTGTCGGAGATCAGTTGACCATCACATCACAGGAAAGAAATCATGAATTTATTATAGTGGGGATTCTCGATGACGAGACACTTGAGGGCTTAACAGATATTGACGGCTATAGTTTAATGCCGCAGAAGATTATCGAGCTTGAACGAATAGAGGCGGATGGACCAGACTTTGTGACCGAAGGGCTTGCACCATGCACCGCTGAGGAAACCATATGGGTAAACTTAGAGACAGGGGAGGAACTTTCAGCCTTATGGTTATTACGGGTTAATCTGGTTCTCAACGAGGAAGTAGACTTACTGGAGTTTGCCCAGTCCACAGCGTTAAACAGGGGCTTTAGGGCTTGGGCCTCAACCCATACGGGTGTTTACCTCGCTGAGCTTACAGGCTACTTTGAGGGAAAAGGCCTTCCAATTGTCATTCCATGGGTGATTGTAACGCTGAACGTCGTAGTCACCATGATGAATGCTTACTATGAACGACGCCATGAAGTCATGATCTACAGCAGCATCGGCATGAATCCAAGACATATCTCAAGCATATTCCTTGCAGAAGCAGCGGTAATCGGAATAATCGGAGGCTGCCTCGGTTACCTCGTTGGACTAGGAGCCTACAAGATAATCTACATACTAACACCAGCACTTCAGGTAAAACAGAAGGTCTCGGCTTTCTGGAGCCTAGCAGCCATAGGGATCAGCATGATGGCGGTTCTCGTAGGAGGACTATCAGCGCTCAAGAACAGCACATCTATAACACCAAGTCTCCGTCGACGCTGGGTGATAGAAGAGGAACAGAAAACAGCGGACGAGACAAGGATAGTCTTGCCGGTTCAGGTCTATGAGGAGGAGATAGATGAGTACATAGGCTTCCTATGGGCGAAGCTTGAAGATGCTAAGAAATCAAGGACAATGGCTGTGCGCGTTCCAAAGATGAATCAGACAGGTGAGAAGAGCTGGGAGTATAGCTTCATCTATAGCTCAGCTAATCCCCAGATTTCACCACTATACACAAGAAACAGGCTCATGGTGGAAAAGGTAGAGGGCAAGACCTATACTACGATTCTTTACACCAAGGGTGACTCGGATAGCGTTAAGCAGGCGGGTTCATTCCTGCGTCAGATTGGACTGGACTGGAGTCTTGAACGTGAGGAGGAGCACTAGTATGGTAATGTCTTTATGCAATGTGAAGGGACTTGATGTGATATGAGTGGGGAAAAACGCATGGTGTACTTCACCATCAGCGACGCTGTCAGGCTGGGAATAGACTATATCAAGCGTAGATTCCAGCGAACAGCCATCAACGTAGCTAGCATAGGACTAGCAAACAGCTTCCTCACAAGCCTCATTATGACAGACCTATTCTACGCGACATTCAACGAGTACCAAGGAAGCACCATAGGAGTAGACGCCTACCAGTACTGGCTAGTAGCAGTAGCCCTGATTGTATCAGTGGTAGGCATCACTAATGCTATGCTTATCTCGGTCTATGAAAGATACCGGGAAATCGGTACAATGAAGTGCATCGGTGCACTGGACCAGCATATACTGATGCTTTTCCTAATTGAAGCCATTATTCAAGGAGCCGCAGGAGGCATCATCGGGTACGTCCTCGGCGTTGTAGCCGCTGTACTATCATCGGGGTTCACAACGGGCTTCAACATCATCTTCATGGTGCCAATAACAGACCTACTGAGTTATCTCTTGAGCACCACCCTACTCAGCATATTACTGAGTATAATCGCATCCATGTATCCAGCGTGGAGAGCGAGCAAACTACCGCCAGTGGAGGCGTTAAGCTATGAGTTATGATACTGTAATCGAGTTACGAAACCTTGTAAGACACTACACCATGGGAGACGAGGAAGTCAAGGCTCTCGACGGTGTAGACCTAGACATTGGACGCGGAGAATACGTCTCCATAGTTGGTCCAAGCGGAAGCGGAAAAACCACCTTATTCAACTTGATCGGTGGACTCGATAAACCCACAAAGGGAAACGTCTTCATCGACGGCGTAGACATCAGCCAACTAGACGCATACGAATTAGCATGGCTAAGATGCCGTAAGATCGGGTACATCTTCCAGAGCTTCAACCTCATACAGGTACTGACTGCACTGGAAAACGTGGCTCTACCAACTGTCTTCGCAGGTACACCCCACGAGGAAGGACTCAAGAAGGCGGAGAAACTCTTGGCATCAGTGGGTCTCGGGAAACGAATCCACCACAGACCCGGTGAATTATCAGCGGGGCAACAGCAGCGTGTGGCTATTGCTCGTGCACTGGCGAACGACCCAGCTATTATATTGGCTGATGAACCTACGGGTAACCTTGACCTTCAGACAGGGCAAGAGATCATTGACCTGCTTCACGGATTGAATAAGGCGCAGGGATTGACTCTGGTGGCTGCTACTCATGACTTGAAGATGATCAAGGCCAGTGACCGTAATGTCTGGATGAGAGACGGTCAAGTAGAGAGAATCGAACGCGGTTAGCCTTTCTTTTCAGCGCTATAATCCATACTTATTCTGCGGACCAGTGAGCCCGCCATATGAACCCACTCTGGTTCACCAAAGCTAGCTAGGAAAGCACCATATTCTCCATTTTCTAGTGGCGCGATTCGTAGCGTGTTTCTTGTGTAGAAGTTGCCTGTGGTGGTCTGTACCGCTTTGTAGATGAAGGTGAGTATGTGTTGATCTCCCTCGGTTCTGCGTTTGATACTTGAAGTGATATGAGTATGATGGTCCTCTAGGTCATGCAGATTCATCTCGACATAGTCAAGATAGACCTCAACCTCACCCGGGTCAAGCTTGATGGGAATATCGATGTTCCAAGGGTCTTGGAAGCCTCCACTGGATCGATCTATCTTCCATCTGCGCATCAAGCTAGGGGTAATAACGACACTGTTCTGAAGTGCAGCCAATGCACCTGTAACTACGGCGCTTATTGCTAATCCGATGGCGGCTAGGCTCCATACCGCTGATACTTTCTGGTGTA
>JAOZIG010000067.1 GCA_026014515.1 Candidatus Bathyarchaeota archaeon
TTTGGCTGCTCCTGTTGTGGGTGGATGGCTTATTGATACTTATGGGATAAACAGGGCGATGCATGGGCTCTATTTCGCTAGCTTCTGGATCGCCTCAGCGATAGCGTTGTTTAGGTTCAAGTATCTTAAGGAGACTATTGATAACCCTAAGAAGCTTGATCTGAGTCTTGGTAAGATGCCGGGACTCTTGGTTGAGGCATACAAGAGTGTTTTTGGTGTCTTGGGTGATATTCCCCGGAGACTCTATGTCCTCTCATTCTTGGTCTCGAGTAGTGTTTTCTTTGCCTCACTGGTCAGTAGCTTTTGGGTTATTCGTGCAAGTGAGATTATTGGTTTGACTGTAACCCAGTGGGGTACAGTTATGCTTGTCTCAGGTATGGTCAGTGTGGTCCTTGGTATTCCCGCGGGTAGTGTTGTTGATAGATATAGTAAGAAACTGATAGCAGGAATATGCTTGATGCTTGGTGGCGTCCAGTGCTATCTTTTCCTCAGATGCACAACATTCACACATGTAATAATACTAGCAGCAATAACCACACTCACAAACAGTTTCATGAATCCAGCGTTTCAGAGCCTATTTGCTAACATGACTCCAAGAGCCATGAGAGGCAGAGTGTTGTCATCTATTGGTGGTGGAGGCATATGGTTGATGCGTGGTGCATGGGGAAGCGGAGTACTGGGCATGACTATGCAGACCCTTGGAACTCTACTCAGCGGGTACATCTACAACTATAACAATGGCTTGCCATGGATAATTTTGGCTGTTGCATTGATAGTAATTGGGTTCCTCTTCATTTTACTGGTCGATGAACCAAAAGTAGCTGAAATGTGAAAAAACCAGGTTTTTTCCGATACTTTTCTACTAGTTTACCCTAGGGTAAAGTATATGTAAAATAGCGTTAGAAAACAAGTTGTCTCGTATTTATGGTACAAACTGTTATAACTGGTATTTACTATAATTAATTGGAGCTGGTATTTTGGCAGAACAAATGACGCAATTTCAATGTCCATGGTGTGACAGAAAGTCTGCGAGCCCCGGTGGTGTTCGCTTCCACGTAAAGCTAACACACCCCGAAAAACTCGACGAGTTTAACGCCAACTATTACCCCGAAATGGAGTCCCGTTTCAAGGCACAGTTTGACGAGTAACCGCCACTCATTTTCTTTTTTCTATATCCGTATGGCTATAGATTGTGCCATGTGAATAATATCCCTAGATGGTACTAGACGGGCTATTGATAGACAGTTTGCCTCACCATCTGTTTCATCTTCACCTACGAGTGTTGCTGCCTGCATCCCAAAGACTACTCCATCGGGTGTAAAGACTGGACAACCGCTTGAGCCGCTGTACATCATTGAGTCTGTCTCGTACCAGTCATGCAGTTCATTGTCGGTGTACTCTGATACATAAGCCGAGACGAATCCTCCTTGGAAACGCTCTGTGAGGTTGACGTTCAAGTGGTCATCATAAAAAGTAACAGAGGATAATGGGAAACCAAGTGAACCACAGCTTGTTCCAGACGCTATAATGTTTCTTGTTAACTGCATTGACTTTGTGTTTCTCGGGTTTTCTATCCTGATTAACGCCAAGTCCCTAACTGGATCGATCATCACTGGTAGCGCTGTCTCCATATTCATTCCCACATCTGGAGCCCTAATGACTTCAACAAGATCATGAAACTCGTTTTTTTCTCTGTAGAGTACATGGGCAACGGTAGCCAATACTCCGGGGGCTACCATGAAACCTGATGCTGTGCCTGCTTGTTTCTCTGTTCCCCTTGTTGTGTGACAGAGTATACCGTAGACTGCTTCCCTATTGTTTTTGACAGCTTGCTGAAACATGGCTTGGATTATGGTTTTTGACTTGTAAAAGCTAATTGGCGCCATGAGGGGGCTTGGACGCGGTTTATGTCCATAATCTTGAAGGTATATTTATTATAAGGCCTCAAAGATTTTCATCGAAGTTACTTCGATCATTTGTATGGTTTGCATTCGATATGTATTATCGGTGTTAAAACACATCAATCATGAAGGGGGGGATCGAAGGATCGATCACTGATCGTGGACACAAAACCTAGCCATAACCAAAAACAGGGGGGGATCACCGTTTTTGAGGGGAAATCTATATCAAATCTCTTTGGCTTTAAGGTTGCTGGTATTATGAAGCTCACTAAACGAGTCTATCTTGTAGGTGGATCGGGATATGGTCTGTCTCCAAGTGGAGACTGTAACGTGTATATTGTTGATGGTGGAAACGAGTACGCATTGATTGACACTGGGGGAGGCTATGGAATCCCAGCTATACTCAACAACATGAAGAAAGACGGACTAAACCCAAAGAAGATCACAAAGACCCTCATCACCCACTGCCACTACGACCACATAGGCGGCAACTTTGACATCAAAGAAGAAACAGACACAGAGATATATTGTCACCCAAACGACAGAGAAGCTATCGAGACACTGAACTATCTAAGCCTATACGATATGGCTCAAGAATCAGGACTGGAGTTTGAGGCAGTACCCATTGATGCAACAGTAGCTGACGGCGATATTATCAAAGTCGGAGAGGTAGAACTGGAGACTATACATAACCCGGGACATACCCCGGGCTGTATCAGCTTCCTAATGGAGGATGATGGTGTAAAGAGCTTGCTTTGCGGTGATATTGCTAGTGCTTCTGGTAGACTTGGATTCATTAATGGTCCGGGGTTTGTGCTCCCTGACTGGAAGAAGAGCATCAAGAAGCTCATGGAATACACACCTCAACGGTTGTATCCGGGTCATGGTACTTTCCTCATGGCTGATACCATGTCTCATCTGATGATGTATGACCAGAAAATGAATGCCCCATGGACCAATATCATAACAGCAGTTGGATAAAACTATGGAAACACCACAGCGCCAAACCATAATGGAAAACCCTAGCCTATCTGAGGCTGAAAACATAATCAAATCAGGTATATCCCGGCATAGAACCGTTGTGATAGCCGGAGAATGCACTGTAGACTATGATGGACGAGCAAGCAGCAAGCTTGAATCAGGGGATCGCTTGGTGGTATTCAAACCAGATGGATCAGCACTAGTGCACCGCCCAAAGGATTATTCACCGGTTAACTGGCAGCCATCAGGCAGCATTTTCCACACCAAGCTGGGAAAAGATGGGTTAGTTGTCCGTGTTTTCAGACGTAAAGAACGAGAATCCATGGTGATTACCTTCACTGGATTCCAGATGGTTTCTGTGCTTGATCTCGTGGATAAAGGAGAGTTTAATCTCTATGCTTCTGAGAAAGAGATGCAGGAAGCACTGTTATTCAAACCGGATATGCTTGAGCCGGGTTTCAGACCCATGACCAAGGAGATGGCTGTAGACCCCGGCTTTATAGATATAATCGGGTATGACGCTGAGGGCATCTTGACTGTTGTTGAGATCAAACGAGTTAAGGCGAACAAGAAAGCTGTAGAGCAGTTAAAAAAATACATGGATGTCATTGATCTTGACTCTAACAGGACTGTACGTGCTATACTTGTGGCGCCTGAGATCACTGATAATGGGTTAGAATTGCTCAAAGAGCTTGGTTATGAGTTCAGAGCCTTGTCTCCGCAACAATGCAGCGATGTATTGAAGCAAAAGAAGGGAACACCGCTCACAGCGTTCTTTGAGCCCTAAATTACAAGCGATCTTTTACACAAAAAGGGTAGGGGTATTAAGCCCTAAATTATCTCTAATTTCTTGCCTATTGTCTCTATTTTCCCTATTACGTCATCCAGTTGGTCTTTTGTGAGCTTGGCATGCATCTGGACCCTGATGCGTGAAAGATCACGTGCAACCATTGGGAAAACAATGGGCACAACATAGATTCCAGCCTTGTAGAGCTCATCCGCCAGTGCCTTGGCTTTGTGGCTCTCACCAACAATTATCGGTATGATTGGTGTCTGGCTGTTGCCTGTGTTGAAGCCAAGGTCGATCACAGCCTGTTTGAAGTATTCTGTGTTCTTCCAGAGGTTATCCACGTGCTGTGGCTCGTTCTCAAGGACATCAATGGCTGCTATAGTTGCTGCTGCAATCGCTGGTGGATGACTGCTGCTTAGTAACCATGTTCTGCTCTTGTTGTAGGCGAACTTTACTAGACTATCTGAACCAGAAATATGTCCACCGATGGTACCATAGGCTTTGCTGAAGGTACCCATCTCGACCTGTACGTCCTTGTGGGTTAAGTTGAAGTGGCTAACGATACCTCTTCCTCCTTTTCCAAGGACTCCTTCACCGTGAGCATCATCAACATAGATCATTGCACCGTGTTTCTTACCATGTTTTGCAACCATGTCAAGTGGGGCCATATCTCCATCCATGCTAAAGACACCATCTGTGATGATGAGAATCCTTCTTGGGTTGTTTTTCTCGGCTTCCTCAAGCATCAGAGCGAGATCATCCATGTTATTATGTTTGTAGACCGCTCTATCGGCTCTGCTTAATCTGACCCCATCGATAATGCTGCCATGGTTAAGCTCATCACTGATGATCAAGTCACCTTTATCGACCAGTTGAGGTATCAAACCACTGTTCGCCATGAACCCTGTTGGATATGTGAGGCTCGCCTCGGCTTTCTTGAACTTTGCTAGTCTTTCCTCTAGCTCCATGTGGACATCCATGTTGCCACTTATGGCTCGGACCGCTCCTGAACCCACTCCATATTTCTCAATCGCTTCAAGGGCAGCTTGTTTGAGTTTCGGATGGGTAGCTAAACCCAGATAATTGTTAGCGCAGAGGACTATTACTTCTCGTCCATCTACCATTGTGACGGGTTCTGATGCCCCTTGAAGCTCTTTAAGTCTCCAATCAAGGGCTTTGTCTACTAATTCTTGGTATTCTTTCTGGAGGAAACCAGTTGGATCTCTCATCGTTATACCTTCATATCCCAGTATCCCGTCTATTGTTTAATTTTTTCCAATAAACCACCGTATTTGTCTCATTATGCCGAGACAAAACCCGTTTAAAGACCCGAAAACTGGTATAGTTGCTTATATATGATAACTGTTTTAAACGCAAGAGTCCATGAGAACTGATGGTTCTGATGGGCGGTGGCATCAACAGGATTTTAATTACCGGGGCATTGGGTCAAATAGGCTCAGAGCTTACCGTTGATCTTCAAAAAACATATGGCATCGATAACGT
>JAOZIG010000095.1 GCA_026014515.1 Candidatus Bathyarchaeota archaeon
CTTTCATTCGTTTGTAGGCTCGTTCGATTAATTCCTCGTTGCTTATGTTGTATTCAGCTTTGAACCCAACTAGATAGACTTGTGGGTCTACGGTTTTCACGTTTTTTACTATTTTAGGTAATGGTTTGAGTTGAAGGTTCCATTCTTCTTTTCCGGAGGGTGTTTTCTCGTTTATTCTATCGGGTAATCCATAGTCCGCAGCAGCAGCGGATAATATTGCTGCATCAATTTTGTCTGTTTTCAGTGTTTTCTGAACTGCTTCAAGCATCTCTTCTGTACTGAGAATGGGTATTATATTTGCATGTGATGGTGGTTTTGCGGTTCCGGGACCGTAGACTAGGGTTACTTTTGCTCCTCTGTCTAATGCGTTTTGCGCGATGGCTATACCCATTTTCCCTGAGCTTGGGTTAGTGATATACCTGAATGCGTCTAGGTAGGCTCTTGTGGGTCCGGCTGTGATGAGTATGTGTTTGCCTGTTAGATCTTGGGGTTTTGTTAGTTTGTCTATTACTGCTTGGACTATTTCTGTGGTTCCTGGTATCTTGGCTTTTCCTTCCTCGAATCTGGGCATGAGTACTTGGATGCCGATTTGTTGGAGTTTCTGGATGTTTTCGTTGACTATTTGGTGTTTGTACATTGATGCGTGCATGGCGGGGGCGATGATCACTGGGATTCCTGCGCCTATTCCCGTGGTTAATGTAGTTGTGACTGGTGTGTCGTCTATGCCTGATGCTACTTTTCCTATGGTGTTTGCTGTTGATGGTGCGACTAGTATAAGGTCTGCGTGTAGGCTGTGTTCTCCGGCATAGGTGACGTGTTCTATTTGTCCTGTGAGTTCGGTTACTACTGGGTTGCCTGTTGCCCATTCTACCATGTCTGGGTGGACTATTTGTTGTGCTGCTTTGGTCATCACTGCGTAGATGTCTGCTCCTCTGCGCATGAGTTCGCGGGCTATCTCTGTGCTTTTGATGGCTGCTACGCTGCCTGTTATGCAGAGTATTATTTTCTTGTCTCTGAGTTCACTAGTTTTTGTGCCTATGATCTCTTTTGATGTGTGTTGACCGAAAGCCATTTCTCATTCATGGCTAGGGCTGTTTGTGTTGTTTTTAAGTTTTGTTAGAAAATTATGAGTCTAGGCTTCGTCTAGTTTCTCTTCGATTACTTCAAGACGTTCGTCTATGTTTTCGAATTTTTCTTCTATTGATTCAATCTTGTCCATGATTCCGCGTATCTCAATTTCTAGGTCGTTGATTTTTTGTTCTAGGCTCATTTGTGGATCGATTCTTGTTTCAGAAGCCGGGTTTATAAGTTTTTAGGGTTGGATTTGGCTTCTTCGATGAGTTTTGTGTACCAAGCCGTGTCTGCTTTGATGTATTCTTCGACGCTGATGGTCATGGGTGTGCCGTCGTCTCGTAGGAGTATTACTTGTTTTATTTGGCTGTTGATGATTTTACGTTGGCATCTTTGGCATGGTAGGGCTAGTGTGTATTTTCCGTCGGGGTATGTGCCGGCTATGTATAGTGTTGCGCCTATTCTGTCTGCTCTGTTGCTGTTTATGATGGCGTTTTCTTCTGCGTGTACGGCTGGGCAGTAATCGTAGGCTAGTCCTTCTGGGCTTTTCATAATGTTTTTGATGCATCCTATCTCGCTGCAGTTGACTACTCCGCGGGCGTTTCCGTTGTAGCCTGTGCCTATGATGGTGTTGTCTTTGACTATGACTGCGCCGAATCTGCGTCTTAGGCATGTGCTTCGTTTTGCTACGCTTAGTGCGATGTCTAGGAAGTACATTGTTTTGTCTGGGCGTTCCATGGCTCTTGTGTGTGTTGGTGGTTTTTGAGGGTTATTATGGATATGTTTATTGAGGTTAGGGTGTTTTTGGTTGTGGCGGGCGATGATGTCTTTGCCCTTCTGATTTGTGATGAGGATCTTGAGTATGGAGCCCGCCACTGGTGTCTACTGGTGGGTATTTTGGGGAAAAATTTTCTGGGTGGGAAGGTTTCTTATCTTTGATGATCGGGTGTTATCTTGGTGAATTGTTTGCCGTTTGTGACGATTAAGTGGTATAAGGGTAGGGATGAAGAGACTAAGGATCGTGTTGCGAAGTTGGTGACTGATGCTATCTGTGAGGGATGTGGATGTCCACCTGAAGCTGTCTCTTTGGTCTTCCAAGATGTCGATAAGCGTGAGTGGTATCGGGCAGGGGTTTCTGCTTCTAAGCGGTAGCCACTAATTGTTTTTTATACATTTTTTCTGTATCTGTTTTTGTGTATCCTTGTTTTTGAGCCATGGTGATGGCTGGTTTGTTGTGTGGTTCGATTTTTGTTATTGCTGTGGTTGCTCCTAGTTGGATGGCTTTGTTTTCGACTGCGTTTTTTAGTTTGTTTGATATGCCTTTGCGTCTGTGTTTTTCGGTGACCGTTGTTCCTTCTATGATTAGCTGTTTTTCCTGTATCTGGGCTAGGCATATTCCTATGATTTGGTTGGCTTCTTCTGCGACGTATATGGTTTCATGGTCATAGATTTTCATCACAAGTAGTGATAATGGTAGTTTTAGCTGGAGGAGTGTTTTCTCTGGTTGTGGTGTGTGTTCTAGTATCTGTGCTGAGAGCTGCAGTGGTCTTATCCATTCATTGAACTTGAGTTGTCGGATAATGACCATAATGGGTTATTTTATGGTTGGTTTATGATAAAGGATTGCAAAATATGGGGTTATTGTATGGCTTTCTTCAGTTCCTTGATGACTGATTCCTTGCCTACGAGTCCAACATATGGTCCGAATCTTGGTCCACGTGGCTGCCCCAAGAGTATCTGGTAGACTATTGGGAATAGTTCTCTTGCTTTTACTCCGTGGGTTTTGGATGCGTTGAAGATTGATGCTTGGTATGCGTCATCGTCCGTAGCTGTTTTTAGCTCATCTATGATTGAAGCTAGGACTGCTTTTTGATCTTCTGTGATCTCTATGGGTTCATGTTCCTCGTCTTCGATGTCTTTTACCCACTCTATTACACGCTGGATTCGCTCATCTACGCCCTTCTCGGTATCTTTGAGGAACTCGTATTCTTCGAGTTTGAGTTTCATGAACTCTGCCTCGTTACCTGGTGGAGCTACTTTTGCTAGGTTCACCATGACGTTGAAGGGTATGTGTGCTTCTGGTTCTGTTGGTGGGTTCAGTAGGTGGGCAAACTCATAGAGTCCTGTGAGCTTGTAGTACTCCAGCTCGTCTTTGACTTTCTTCTTACCAAAGTAGACATCTTCTAACTCGTCAAGTTCGTCCATGTGGACGGGGATGTCTTCTACTGAGCCGCTCTTTGTGCCTACGAATCGTTTGTAGATCAATAGGTTGAGGCTTTCTTTGCTACCATATCTATACCAGACTTGTGGCGTGAATACGTTGCCCGCTGATTTGCTGATCTTTTTGCCTCCGCGGTCCACGAACATCTCGTATTGGACGTGCATCGGTGGCTCCCAGTCGAATATCTCGCGGCAAATTGCATCGTTTACGTGGACGCTGTCTGCGATGTCTTTTCCGTAGGCTTCGAATCTGATGTCTAGTGCGTGCCATCTTGCTCCGAACTCGACTTTCCAGCTGAGTTTGCCGTTTCCGCTTAGTACATCTACTTCTCCTTTGTGTCCGCAGCCTTCCATCCAGCGTCCTTTGACTTCCATGCCTCGGCATTCATATTGGATTGTGTGGGTCTGGGGATTGTAGTCGTGGGCGTAGGTGGTGTATATTCTTCCACAGTTTTCGCAGACTACGAAGTAGGGTAGTGCTTCTGTGAATTTTTCTTGTCCTGTGACTGATTCGATGATCTTTCCGACTTTTTCTGCGTTGTCTAGTATTGTGATTATCTCGTCGTTCAGTAAGCCGTCTTGGTATGTCTTGAATGCAGACATTGGCGTGTACTTGACTTTATTTAGGTCTAGAGCTTGTTTGAGTAGACTGCTCATGTGTTCTCCGAAGCTGAAGTGACAGTCTCCGAAGATGTCGGGTATCTGGGCGACGCTGAAGCCTAGGTATTGGTTTAGTTCTTCTGGCATTCCTTTGGGTATGCTTCGTAGTCCGTCTTTGTCGTCAGCGTATGCGATGTACTCGCTGTTGTGTCCCCTGAGTTCAACTGCCATAGCGATACCGTAGTTTCTGAGTCCGTCTGCTAGGCTGCCTATGTGGGGGTATCCGCTTGCGCCGAGACCGCTTTCGGTTCTTATCAGGTCGAGGCTGCGCTTGAGTTTCTTTTCCCGTTTGAGTAGTTCATCTGCTGCTTTATCGTACCAGGTTCCTCTGCCGATTACTTTCGGGTTTTCAATGGGTCTAAGATTCTCGTTCATTCTTGCTCGACCTCCTGTATTTAGACAAGGGCTAAGAAAAAAGAGTTACCCTTGGTTATGTTTTTTAGCATGGTTTTTGCCTTAGTATAATCAATATGTCGATGCGTCGTGAGCCTGTTTTCACATATTTTACTGTGATTGCTTGTTCATTGATTTATTTTGGTAGTATGTTTTTGTCGAATAATATGTGGGTTGAGGTGTATAGTGATCTCGCTATCAATCCATCTAATTTCAGTTTAGGTGAAAGCTTCTATACGTTGTTCACGTATCAGTTTCTCCATCTTAATTTCCAGCATCTTGTCTCCAATATGTTTGCCTTGTTTAGTATTGGACGAGCAGTTGAGTCTGAGATTGGTAGCACGAAGTTTGGTTTATCATATCTATTGGCTGGGGTTTTTTCGGGGCTTTTTCACATCATGTTTAATCAGGGCTCGGATGTCATGGTGATTGGTGCTTCGGGGGCTGTTTTTGGTGCTTTAGCTTTGTTGCTCTTGTTGATGCCTTTCAAGTTTACCTCAGCTATGATTATTCCCATGCCGGGGGTTGTTCTTGGGATTACTATGTTGGTTGTTGAGGTCTCGGCTATTCTGTTTAGTAATGATATTTGGGTTGCCCATGACGTGCACTTGTACGGGTTTATTGCGGGGGGTTTGGCTGCGTTTGGTATTGATTATGATAGAGCCCTGAGGGGGCTTATAATCTCGGTGATTATCTTGATTGGTCTATACTATTGGGCTTTTTTTATTGAGGGCATCGTCATCTAGAGCGCTTCGATAACCTGACGTAAATCGTTTAGGCTCTCAATAATCACGTCAACCCCCGCTTCCTTCATGAGA
>JAOZIG010000075.1 GCA_026014515.1 Candidatus Bathyarchaeota archaeon
ATGCGTAGGATATTGAATCCGAGACCCCAGCCCACATCCCATTTGGGAGCCAACCAGTGAACCCGGTGCATCTCCCTGAGTGTTTCACCTGTGAGCACTGGGTCGTCCTCGTCTTCTCTGAACTGGAGCATCGCGAATTTAGCTAGGTCTAGTACCGTGGTTGCCATGTTGGCGGCTGGGTTGATGCCTCTGCTGCTTGTGTACTTACTTGTTTCTCGTGTGCCATCAGGCAATCTTCGCCCGTAGCCTTTTGCTAAGTGTGGGTGGTCTTTGGGTATGTCTCGTATGTATGTGTCTTTCATGCCGAGGGGTTTGAAGATGTTCTGCTCCATGTAATCCTCGTAGGGTACCCCTGAAGCCTCTTCAACGATGTATCCTGCGAGGCTCAATGCAAGGTTACTGTACTTCCATTTCCTCCAAGGCTTCAACGGCTGTTCTTGAGTGGGAAGATTCTCTATGATCTCTTCTTTGGTTGGGAAATCGATGGTGGTCCAGTATGGTCCAGCGGCTTCTCTTGGTAGTCCACTTGTGTGGGTGATGAGGTTCTCTATGGTGATGGGTTTGCCTTTCTGGTCTCCGATCTTGAACCAGTCGAGGTAGTCTGTGATGGGGTCGTGGATGTTGAGTTTTCCCTTGTCTCTGAGCTGCATTACTGCTGTGCTTGTGAATAGCTTGGTGATAGATGCGATCCTATAGATGGTCTCAGGAGACGCCTTAACCTCAGCTTCCACATCAGCGTATCCGAATCCCTTGCTCCAAACAACCTCTTGATCCTTGACGACAGCCACGCTTATTCCCGGCTGTCCACTGTAAGCCATCTGGCTCGTGGTCCAGCTTTCAAAGACCCGTATCCCAGATGCCACTTTATCGTCTAAAACACTCATACCTTGAACAGGGAATGCTGATTATATCAGCTTAAGCATCAAATCTGGGTTCTCCGAACTTGGTTATGTCCATAACCTCAATGCTGTGTCCTTCTGGGTCTTGTAGGATGGCGCATTTTCCGCACCTGATATCAAAGGGCTCTCTCAGCACCTTGTACCCAGCCTCTCTGTATTGTTCTAAGAAACTCAGCACGTCTTTGACTTGGTAGCTGATGTTGGGGTCGGGTAACGTATCGTCGCAGTGGAGTACTAGTTCAGTGTCGTTGTCTGGGAATAGGAGTCCAATCATCTGGTGTTCTGCGTCGGTCCAGCCTCTTTTCATGCCCATGGCTTCAATGTAGAAGTTTGCGGTCTCCTCTAGGTCTTTTACTCTCAGAAGAACCGCGTCTATCTTTCTTAGACCCATAAAATAGGGGTGGTTTGTGGAGATATAGGGTTACTTCTTGTAGCGCCCATAGAGCTCGACGGCTTTACCCACAGCGTTATAGTTGGCTAATGGAGCCTCGTGACTCACAGTACAGCCTCCTGCTAGGATGAATCCTCCTCCTTCAGCGGCGTCTTCTATGGCTTGTTTAGCCTCAGCCAAGATTGCTTCTGGTGTATCCATCAATGTCTTCTTGTGGTCTAAGCCGCCAGCGATACACTTCTTTCCTCCGTAGACCTGTTTTGCTTCGGCTAGGGGTGTGAAGTGGTGGTCCCACCAGTTGAGGATGTTGACTGGGTACTCGTTGAACCAGCCATCTGTCATTAGGTTGCCATTCTTCTCTGGATTCTCATTCAGTGTGTTGCAGATGTGAAGCATCTGTAGCTCAGAGTCAACACTGAGGGCGTCCTTGTCGAATCGTAGAGTGATGTCGTTGAGTTGTTGCTTTGTGAATCTGCTCCAGTAGCCGCCTCTTCCTGCTATTCCGTAGAAGAATCCGTGGCATCCTGCGTCTACTGCTGCCTTCATGAACTCCTTGTTGGTCTCGTTGATGGTCTCTAAGCCTTTCATGACTGCGTCTGGGTGTTCTTTGAGGTGTCGGTGGAATGTCTCTGGGTTTGATACGCCTTGGATTGCTTGGGTTACTGCGCTGCTGATGCTGTAGATGAATGGTGTCCCGTGAGGTGTATCTGCAAGAACCTGTATACATCTTAGGTTTTCACGTAGCTCCTTCTTGGGGTCCAATACCCAGAGCTTCTCCCAGTCTTCTGGCTCCTTCACAATCATGCTTAGCTGTGTGTCTTTGCCGTCATTGTTCTTGAACTCAAACTCGCTGCCCCACTGATACGCCATTCCCCTGAAGAATGGTGTGACTTTGAGGAGGTCCATCTTGTAGTCCAGTGCCTGTAGTAAGACTAGGTGTGCTTTGGCTTGGTGTTCACCGTTTCTGTTGGCTAGCTCCCAGCTATAGTATTTGAGCCATGGTATTGCTGGGTAGTGTGCCCAGACGCTCCATGGTACCCTGTCTGGTGTGCCGTTGTTGGCTGCTGTGATAACTCGCTCGTATCGATCCTGATTCATAGGCAATAGATGCCCTGTCTGCTATACATATCTTAGGGCTGGGCTTTTGGGAGGGAATAAAAACAAGTAACAACAACGCCTACAGGATAGTATCATGAGTAGGGCTGAACAGGGTCGACGTACAAGAGCAGAGATTATCTCAACCGCTGCTAGACTCGTACACAAGGATGGTTTTAGAGCTACTAGTTTGAATGATATAATCAAGGAATTAGGTCTCACAAAAGGTGCATTACTACACCATTTTAATACAAAACTCATTCTTGGATATGCTATCGTCGATGAATACCTGTATCCATATGTTCATGATCGTTGGGTAAACCCGGTTGAGGCATCAGATGACCCGATAGGCACCATGTGTGATACCCTTGAAACGATTTTTTCAGCTTATGATATTGAGGACATTAACCTCGGCTGCCCAATTACCAACTTAGCGACTGAGATGTCTCCCCTAGATGAAGGCTTCAGAATACGGCTTCAGAAGATATATGATGTAGAGATAGAGAGCTTAACAAAAGCCTTGTTGAAGGGACAGAAGGGTGGTGTTGTTAGACCAGATGTTGATGTTGGGGATGTTGCGTATCTGTTTGTCTCTTTTGTGTCTGGTTCTCGTAGTGTTGCTAAGAACGCTAAGAGTAAGGATGCTTTGATGCGTCCTACACATGCGTTTATCGAGTATCTGAAATCGCTTAGGGTATAGGAAAGTTAATAACAATCTATACATACCATCTGGACGGTATTTATTGTATGGCTAGAGAAAACTCTCAATTCAAAATATTTCTCCTCATGACATTCGCATCAGCATGCTGGGCAGGAGCATTCATAGCTGGAAAACTAGGTCTCTCTGATTTCACGCCACTAACAATGACACTCTACAGGTACCTCATTGCTACCATCATAATCATCCCATACATGCTGAAAACAGAAGGAGACTCACCAAAACCCAAATGGAATGACCTTCCCCAAATATTCATGCTCAGTCTAACAGGAATCATAGGATACCATCTGCTGTTCTTTGGTTCCCTCCAGTACACCTCCTCAATAAACTCCTCAATGATAGCCTCCCTCAAACCAATCATGGCATCAATACTAGCCATCTGGGTTGTAAACGAGAAACTCACAATCCAGAGACTTACAGCGATAACAATCGCATTAGCAGGAGTTATCTTGACAATTACAAATGGCGACTTTGAGGTTATCCGGTCTCTTACCTTCAATCAAGGCGATATTATGATGCTTGGGGCATCACTATGTCACGCATTATACGGTGTATTAAGCCGAAGAGTATCAGAGAAATTCACACCAACGGTAGTTGTATCTTATACTTTCCTTTTGAGTACTATCGCATTGATTCCGTTTACACTCAATGAAAACCCAATAGGCGTATTGGTGTCGTCGTCTTGGATTGGGTTAGCCTCTGTGGTCTATATGGGGGTATTTCCATCGTTCCTAGCCTATATCATTCAGCAGAACGCGATCAAGACCATGGGTGTAAACTGGACTATGCCCTTCTACAATCTAGCGACTGTTTTCAGTATTATCTTCGCGGTCTTGTTGTTGGGAGAACAAATGACGCTTGTTAAGGCGTTAAGCGCTGGTGTAATTATGTTTGGTGTCTATTTGAACTCGCGAATAAAATCCTGAAAACATCAAATTAGCCGCACAATCAAGCTTATCAGCGCTTGATCCCACGTTTCTTGTATGAAGTATAATGTTGAGGGGAGCTGGCCAGCCCTAGTAACCCCGTTCAATGAAGATGATAAAGTCAACTATGATATGCTCAGGAAGCTCGTGGGGTTCCACGCCGAGAACCACAGCACAGGCGTACTCCTAATGGGCTCCACAGGCGAAGCAATCCTACTCAATCAAGATGAGCGAAAGAAGATCATTGATACTGTGATTGATGAGGCGAATGGTAAGATACCGGTGATGATTGGTGTCGCTGCCATGACCACAAAACAGACCATCGAGAACGCTAAGTATGCCAAGGAGGCTGGAGCAACAGCGGGGCTCATCGTACAGCCACCATACATCAAACCCAGCCAGAACGCCCTCTACCACTACTTCAAAGACATAGGCGACGCTGTGGACATGCCCTTCGTCATCTACAACAACCCAGAACGCTGTGGAGTGAATGTTGAGCCTGAGACCATCGCCAAACTTGCTCAGCACAAGAACTTTGTAGCCATCAAGGAAGCCGGTCCTAATCCATATGGCGTGATGAGGACCGTTGAGTTAACTCGCGGAAAGTTCAACGTGCTCTGCTGTGACTGCGCTTTCTATGCGTTGATCCCCGTGGTTATGAGCAGCGGAGGCAAGGGAACCAGCAACGTTACCGGCAGCCTGTGTCCAAGGGAAATAGCGGTCATCAGCAAGCCATGGGAGGGCTACGATGATGTGCTCAGTATGCGTGAGATGCTCTACAAGTATCTCCCATTGATCCGGATGATGTACAGCGAGTCCAACCCAGTGCCCCTTAAATGGGCGTTGAACCACGTAGGCGCTGATGTAGGGAAGCCAAGGAAGCCCCTTCAGGAGCTGAGTGAGGCGAATCAGCGTACAATGCATCAGGTTATGGATCGACTAGGTATCCTAGCTGAGGATAGCTATCAGCGGGAATACTTTGGTAAAAAATAGGGAGAGTTATTTCAGGCTCTCTATAAGCTCATCAACCGTCATGGAGGGCATGCTGAGAATCTTTATGGTTCCACGGCTGCCCAGCTCCACACTCATC
>JAOZIG010000236.1 GCA_026014515.1 Candidatus Bathyarchaeota archaeon
CTGCTCGGAGGTTATCCTTGCTCATCTTCATTAAATCGTCCACGGTGTATCCATGGACCTTAAACTGTTCACTCATGGTACAAGTAAAACAAGAAACCTAGATAACATCTCTGAAAAAGAAACCTTGACTAAACCACACAAGTGTTCTAAAACTTAGTATTATATCCACTAGCAAGTAATATTTCTTATAATCGGGAGAGCGTGTTAGGGAGGCGTGAGTACTAAGAAAGATTACTATGTGGTTGTTTCCGTTCTGGTGTTGATACTAGCCATATCTGTCACGAGTTATCTGAGGGATAAACCAGAGGAGGAGCTAATTTCGATTGAGTTCAGCGCTTTACTTGATTTAACTGATGATGATGCGGTTGAAAAACAGATAATATTCTATTTGGTTAATCGAGACAGTGCCCCCGATGTGGTAAAAGCGGTGAACTATGATACGGTGTACTCCGAGTATAGTATCAGCGTCACACTACAGAATATACGAGACATCGTTGTTATTGAGAACCAGACAGAGACTTCAAAGGTACGTTTCTTTACAACATCATTCATAGATTACTCGAAGCCAGATGTTGAAACACATCTAAGCGGATGGATTGATGAAAATAGGCATGTTCAGGAATGGGATGGGGTATCGATCCAGTGGATTAATGGAACAGGTAATCATGGAGGTCCGTGGATTCCAGACAGGTACCGACAAGCAAATTATACAACAGCAGAGGCATCAAACAAGTTCGCGTTTGAACTATACAAACAACTAGAGATAGGAAAAAACACGTTGTTCAGTCCCTACAGTATCTCTACAGCAGTCTCAATGGTCTATGAGGGAGCACGTGGCACCACATCCGAGGAAATACAGGAGGTCTTTCACTTCAACACAGACGAGACGACTAGACTCATGGAGAACCGTGCGATATACGAGTCTTTAAACAAGACAGAGAACGTTGAACTGAAAACAGCTAATGCGATATGGATTCAGAAAGAGTTCCCCATCGAAGAGGAGTTTGTAGCAAAGGTAAAAGACTATTATCACAGCGAGACGCATCAACTGGATTTCTATAATAGTCCAGAGCAAGCCAGACAGACCATCAACACATGGGTGGAAAACCGGACAAACAACAAGATCAAAAACCTGTTCCCAGCGGGTTCAATACCAAAGGATGTAATACTCGCGCTGACAAACGCAGTTTACTTCAAAGGAGACTGGCTATACCCATTTGATTCAAAATATACACAGCCCAAGGATTTCCGAGTAAGCGATGAACTGAACGTAACAGTGGATATGATGTATCTGAGAACAACACCTCTAAACTATACAGTTGTTGACGGCGTCGAGATTCTTGAACTACCATATGGGAATAGCAACATTTCTATGATCATACTTCTACCCCGGAGCTTAGCGGAGTTGGAAGAGAGCTTGAGCTACGAGGACTTGATGACATGGATGAGTGGTCTCAAGGAGCAGGGGTTAAACGTTTATCTCCCCAAGTTTAGCTACGAGTCCAAGTATTTCATGAAGGATATTTTATCTGAGATGGGAATGCCCACAGCGTTTAGCCCTGACGCCGCTGATTTTACGGGCATCAACAGGGATGGGAACCTTTACGTCGATAAGGTGATTCATCAGGCGTTTATTGATGTGAATGAGGAGGGAACAGAGGCAGCTGCTGCGACAGGGATAACGGTCAGGGTGTATGGTGGGTTTGGCGGCGGGACGTTTAACGTTGATCATCCGTTCATGTATCTGATTATGGATAAGCAGACAGGCGCCATCTTGTTTATGGGGCGAGTGATTGATCCATCAGCGTGATAGTCATGAGTGAAAAGATTCGACTGATTCTGGGTTTATCATTGGCGCTACTGTTTCCCTTGCTTGCTATTGGAGTCGGAACACAAGGCGAGCCCATGATAGATGTTCCAGAGAATGTTCCCGCTTGGTTGTATGTAGAGTACGGTTTAGTTGCGTCAAGCCCTGAGAGATTCACCCATGTGGAGATTGGGGAGTTTAACAATCTCCCAGTTCTGAAGGAGTATCTCAGGGAGGGCGAGACCCCCATCAACCATGTAATGGTTGAGTATAATGGGATCGAGGCGCGTCGAGCCGTTTATTATCTGAGTCATGTTATGGGATTGGATGACCATAGACATCTGGATGATGTGGGGAGAATCTTCTATATTTTTGGTGTTGAGATCGATGGTAGATATACGTGGATTTCCATCGTGTTCGGTGAAACAAGACCAGTAATGTGTTAATGTCCATCAACTAGGCGATATCAAAAGCACTGTATCCCTCATCAACAAGCCTACGAAAATCAGTGATTAAGACACATGTCTCTTGTGCCGCTGTCTCATTGATGCCTCCATCCGGTGTTCTGAGAACTATTGATTGCGCGATCAATGCATCAACAGTGGTTTTCATATCTATGAATACCGCTAATTGATCTTCTGTAAGAGGCAAAGAGTCCTTGGGAACAACACCGAGACTGTACACCTGTTGGTCTATATCGTACATGAAAACGTATTCATAATAACTGAACAAGGCGTACTGGTCCCAGAGTTCTGCATGCTCTGGTTCTAAGATATTCAGTATACGGGCATGGTCCTCGATGTCGCTGGCTTGAAGCATTATGGTACTGATGTCTCTACGAGTTATTGCCTCATTTTGAGTGATATACAGGTAGGAGTTGCTGAGAGAACTAAGGCTGCTTACAAGTATTGAGGAGGATACCTTGTTTGACGCAGACTGTATACTGTTCTCCAAGTCAGCATTCTCCATCATTGTGTATCCGAGACCCAGAGACACGGATACAAGAGAAACAAGAAGAATCCACACCAATAGCCTATTTTTACTGGGGGACAACCCAAATACACTGGTATCTGTCTGCATGGCTAACCCTCATCTGAATCTGGTTCATGTTCACTTGGGGGAGTATCTTGTTCGGTTTGTTTCTGTTCAATTGATCCTGATCGCTGGTAGACTCTTACCATTAACGCTACCACGACTAAGGTAACCATCAGCAAAACGCCGAGAATTATCTGATTTAATACACTCATCTATTTCAACCATCCATTAATCCATCTACAAAGGCGCTGGAGTAATGCACACCTAGACTGAACAACCGTTCTGTGTCAACGAGAAAAGGCGTCGCTGTCCCGTTATACTTGAGCTGGCAGTAAGACCAGAGACTGGCATCCGCGTCCACCCACATATCCCTCGGTCCCCAGTCAAGGTACAGTTCCGCAGAGCCATCATGGTGAACAGAGACAGGGCCAACCCAGCTCAATGAGTACCAGCCACAATCCACAGGCATTCGGATCGTCTCAAACCGCTCAGTGATGTTCATACACCACAAGACGGGGTGCTGGAATACATCTGATGAGTTATCGTGCTCTGAATATGTGTAGACGTTGCCTTCCTGCAATGTTAGGGGGAAGTAGAAGTCCTCGCGTTTGTTTACCGCTGTCTCGATACAGAGGGTAAGGTTGTCCTCTGGTACATAGAATATCATTATGAACCGGGTGGGGTTCAGCGAGTCTGGTATCCAACTGGTCCTGAAGCTGAGTTCACGCCCATTCGTTAGGATAATGCTTGAAGAGTTCCCCAGTATGGACTCCATGGTCTCGTATTGGTCCAGCTTTGAGGCGATATCATCCACTATTTCTCCGAGATTGGAGACTCGTTTGTTTTGCTGAGACGATAAATAGTATAGCTCGATGGTGGCTCCGGCGATAATCAGTAGCGAGATGCTAAGCACTATGGTAATGTTCTTGAGCTGTTTCTTGTCCTCGGGTTTGATCTGTGGCTCTGGCGACTCCACGGTTTTGGTCATCTGGACTGCTGCTTCACCGAATCGTGAGAGCCTGTATCCGTTCTCTGTCTTGGATACAAGGTCTTTGAGGGCGTCGAGGTGGTATGTGAGGTGGCTGCTGGATATGCCGAGGTTTTCCGCTATCTCGGTGTGAGTAAGCTCCCGGTCCTCAAGCATCCTGAGTATGTTGCGTCTTACGCCGTGTCTCAGGGCGTTGAAGATTGTAGAGTACACCTCCTCGTCCATATCATCCAGCGCCATAGCGGACACAGGATAGTGTTACGTTATTTTAATCGTTTTTCATCAAGAAACCTTGACGAAACTTTCCAAGTGTTCTAAAACCTAGTATTATATCGATTCCAGATACCATCTGATGGAGGGGGCAGTGCTAGTGGAATCACTGGATCTAGAGTTTAGGAGCGATGAGAACCTCATCCTGTTTCACGCAGAGGCGTTCAAGGCGATTTATGAAGGCGAGTCCGGGTACGAGATGTTACCCGATGGAGTAAGGTCAACAGCCAAGAAACAGGGACTGCTATTCAGTAACTTCTATCCCACGAAGCAGCGGTTAACCGAGAAAGCCATCAGTATCATGCGTAAGCATGGATTGATCCAGGGCTCAGGAAATGATACGAATGAGCCAAAAACATAACAGAAGATTCCTCTGGTTCTCATTGATCTGCATCATCCTCATCATCGGCGAGGTAGTTAGATTCTCAGCGGTGGAGCCGTTAAAGGTTAGAAGTAGAGTAGCTGCTTATGGGGTTCCAGCAAACGAGAGTACAGGCGTGGGATCAATCTCTGTAAAACAGTATCTGCTACCATACTCGTTTGAGGTTGGACGGGTAAACAGTCTGACGATGCATGATGTTCTTTTGCACTCTGCGGTTGCACCGGGGCTTGTCTTATTCGGGTTTGAGTCCCTTGAGCCTGTGGATTGTTGGGTGGTTCTAGGTGATGAATCTAGTTGGGGTTCTGATAGCTATGATAATGTGCTCGTGAATATATCTGGTTGTCACGAGTATTATGGTGTCTTGGATATTACGGAGAGAGGTGTTCTTTCTTTCTGCTTCAAGACAGACACTGATACATTATCCCATGTTACATTGATGGGAGTCAGCGATCCTCAGTTCACAAGACACAATGATGTCTCAGATGAAATATCAGATGCGGTGGATACGGCTAGAGTGTTTCTATCATTAAACGGTGTTGATGTCGGAAAATATCTGAGCTATACGGTTGAACAGGGAGAACCAAACTACTATTGGCAGAAAGAGTTCCATT
>JAOZIG010000214.1 GCA_026014515.1 Candidatus Bathyarchaeota archaeon
ACAGTAGGACTTTCCGTATGGAATACTGCACCAACTATGGGCTCAAACCCCACGGTAAACCCATCAGGAACGATTCCAGAAAATACTTCAACCTTAGCCGTATCATGGCCAGCCGCAACAGATTCAGAAGGCGGAACCATGACCTATACACTTTGGAGAGAGTATAATAACTCTGGAACCTGGACTCAGCTTTATTCCGGATCAAACCTTAGCTACAACGACAACATAGGGACTGGAAACCAAGGACAGCAGATCCAGTATAAGGTACAAGCAAAAGACTCTGGAAACCTTACATCAAACATCGTATATTCCAGTACGGTGACAAAAAACGTTTTTACAAAAGCGACATTATCCTCTTCAAGTTCCATCAATTTTAATTCCACATCGGTTGCGTTCTCTGTAAGCGGTGCGTCAAATACCAACGGCAGTACGACTTTTTCATACAATATAGAGTCTACACAAATCACAGTTTATAACGGAACTGGGATTACTGTCAGTGGTGGTGCATTTACACTATCAATTTATAAGAGCGGTGACACGCCAGCAGGACCGTACGTGAACTTTGCAGACATAAAAACGTATCTACAATCATCTGGGTATGCGGGCACATTGACATTCAGATTGAGAACGACAAACGCCTACGGTACAGACGGGCTTGAATATGAAACCATATCAACGAATATTACCATATCGCCAACATCGTTCACGGTAAACCAACCGACAGGAACATACTCTATCGGAGGTAGCGATTATTTCATACCAAATAGGAAAAGCGTAGCTGTTACATGGAGCGCATCAACAGACCAACTCGATGTCGGCGGTAATATCACCTATAGTGTCTTAATCAGCTATAACAATGGATCGTCATGGTCGACTATAGCAACCGGACTCACAGGCACTTCATATTCAGGAACAAGGCCAAAAGTATCGAGCGCTATAACAACGGTCAAATACAGGGTAACGGCATATACATCTTATGGAACGAACACCTCGGCCACCCAGGCTACGGCGATCACGTTCCATTATTACGACCCACCTACGATCTCTTTTAATTCAACAAATAGGACGCAGACAAGCGCTACCATTAGTGGTAGCGTAAGCATCAACAGCTCGATCACTGGGCTTACGATTGTAACCACAAGCCCCTCTACATACTATACAACTACAGGCGGACTGGTTATATCCACCCCAACAGAAGCTGGATGGAATGGGACGAACAACACCTTCTCAAGCCCAATCGCCGGCTTGGACGGATCAACGAGCTTCACCTATATTCTTACGATACAAGATACCGCAGGTAGTGTCATAGGCACCGGAGCTAGCGTGCTTGATTTGTTCGTACAAGGATATGTACCTTCGATGACTGTGCGCTCTAATGGCGTATGCGTCAATGATCTTCCAGATGGAATCAATGAATTCATTGTCGGCGGAGCTACAAACGTGAACACAGGTCCTTTAACTATTACGGATGTCAATTCCACGATCGGAGGATCCAACCTTTCAAATGGGTGGCTACAAATAGGGACCGGGCTTGCCTTTGACCCTAATGAGATGTATTTCAGTGCAACAACCGGATACATAGGAACCCTTACAGGTGGACAACTGAACTTTAGAAATGGATCCACTACCGTCTTCACCTCAGACAGCTCTGGACTAAACACGTATGGAGACGTCTCAATAAGAAATGGAAATAACCTTACACTTAGAGCAGCAACTGGATCAAGCGATGCTGGAGACATTGTATTCCAAAACGGCGATGGAGTAGAGACTTTCAGGCTGTGGATGCAGGCTGGAACGGACTATCCTGCGTTTAGAGTCAATGGCGGATCCACCCAGGAAATCTGGACATCTGGGAACGACGGAACTGGAAGCGGACTCGATGCTGACTTATTAGATGGAAATCATGCATCCGCATTCGCATCTGCTTCGCACAATCAAAGCCACTCTACGATAACGCTTGCTGACTTTACAAGCGCCACATCTCCGAGATGTGTAGGAACAATTATGGGTACAGGTTCGCCGCCAGCTGCGACCAGCGTGCCACGAGGTACTATGTATCTTAAATACGTATAGGACGGTGACATATGGCAACTTACACAAAACTATGCAACGCAGATGCTGGTATGATCGATAACACCGGTTCCAACTACGGAAGTTCATCAAACTGGTCTTTAGACTACTCCGGAACTGACAGATGGGTTGCCATCAACTGGGACCTGTCTGACTTTCCGTCAGACCCTGTCATTATAGATAGTGCCTATGTGACGATTCACAAATACAGCGGCGGCAATCCGACAGTCTATGCAAGACGCTACACAGGAAGCTGGTCAGAAGGCACAATTACAGATGCCAACGAGCCATCCAACGTAGGCGATGGAGATGGCAGCGTCTATGTAGGAGCAAGTGGCGGATACAACGTTCCTTGTACGCAGATCGTCAAGCAATGGTATGAAAACGGTGCAAGTAAGTACGGAATGAGACTGCACGCATCGGCTGGATCTCTTACTTACTTTAGATCAAGAGAGAGTACTACAGCTCCTGGAGACCGGGCACAACTTGTCATTGTTTATACATTGGCACCGACAGCTCCTCCTATACAGTTTAACGTAAACGACTCCTGGAAAACAGCAGAGGAAGTATATGTGAACATCAATGATGTATGGAGGGAAGTAACAGAGGCTTACGTAAACATAGGTGATGTCTGGCGGCAAATAGAATAACAGAAAGTGGGAGTCTTAATTGGATTTTAGAGAATATTACAAGACGATAGATTTCAGCCCTGATAGTGACTACGAAGTCTTCTATGCAAAGCAATTCGACAGAAATGCTCAAGGGCTCTATGTCAACATAATACAAGACGGCGTTCAAGTAACAGATCTCTCGGGACTAACCATGCGGTTGTTCTACGAACTGCCAGACACTACTACGTCAAAGGCTACGGCACTGGTTGATGGAAACTCTTTTCGCATCGACTATCCTGAAGATGTAACAGAAAATAAAGGTGTTGTACGTATGGAGCTCGCGTTGTTTGGACAAAGCGACGAGGCAATATCAACAAAACTATTGACGCTTGTCGTGAATGAAAGCCTCCACGGCGAAGAAGCATATACATATAATGAAAACTGGATAGATATACGCAGTGAACAAGCAGACGGGATCTACTTGCTGGCCAGTGATATATCACCATCCTATGGGTTCATCTGCGATACGCTTGACCTTAGCGATTTTACAATAGACTGGGGAGACGGCACGGTAGAAACGTGCAGCGGATCTTATACAGCATTTCACAACTACGAAGTTGGTACAGGTCAAGACAGTGGAGAAGGGTATACGACATTCAAGATATCCATTACGGCAAATAGCGGATTAAGTACATTTAAATGCGATGAAACATATGGAAATCACATACTTGCTGTAAACCTTAATAGCGCCACGCTGACGAGTCTTGAATACGCATTCAAAATGCAGTATGGTGATTCAATAGAATATGCAAAGTTTTCATGTCCGATGCCTAGCCTTACAAATACGATGTATGCCTTCTACAATAGAGGGAAACTCCAGATGGTTGAGATAGATGCGCTCATTGGTACACAGGCAATGAGTGGAGCGTATATGTTTTACAATACAAGCAGTTTGAAAACAATAGATGGTACGCTTGGCATTGCAGGCTTCGGGAATGTACAAAGCTTGTATAGACTCTTTTATCAAGCAACAGGTCTAGAAGAAGCAGACATTTCAGGTCTGACAGCTGCCACAACAATGGAAGACACATTTTATAACTGCTACGCCTTAAAGAAAGTTGTTATCAGTAATGACCTACCAAGCTTATGGGACATGGATAGCACCTTTTACAATTGTATATCATTAGCACGTTTTAACTCCACAGGACTGATCGGAGTAACAGACCTCATCCATACATTCCAAAATTGTACGGCGTTAACAAATATCGATATGAGCGGCTTTGTATCCGTAGACTATGCGATATACGCATTCACAGGGTGCGAGAGTTTAACAACCATTGATATCAGCCCAATGGTTGTGCTTGATGACGGCGGGAATATGTTCGACGAGTGCTCTTCTTTAAAAAGCATTACAATGGGAAGCGTTCCTTTAACCAATCTTGATTTTATGTTCGCAGAGTGTAAGCAGCTTGAAGAGATAGATATAAGCGGCATAACTACGATGAATTACATATACTACATGTTTCAAAACTGTTTTAAGCTAAAGACAGTTACAATGCCGGATTCATGCCCTAATATTGGAGATACTAGGTATATGTTCTATAGCTGCAGGGCTCTTGAGTCTGTTGATGTATCCGGACTTGCTGGCACCTCAAATTGCTCTGGGATGTTTTCTGGATGTTATTCACTTAAGAGCGCAGACATGACCGGATTTACCTCTACATCAAGCGCATCCTCATTGTTTTATAATTGCTATGAGCTCGAAAGTGTTACTGGAATAAGCTCACTGACATCTGCAACAAATACTGATAATATGTTCGATTCATGCCATATGTTGACGACTGTAGACCTAACAGGGCTTGGAGCTTCAACAACGGCTAATGCGATGTTCCAATATTGCTACAGACTTGAATCAATAGATATAAGCCCCTTGGTAAGTGTATCTAGTATGTATTGGATGTTTGATAAATGCTACTCACTAAAGGATGTGACAATAGGCTCACTTCCGTTGGCTACGAATTTACAAGCTATGTTTAGAGAGTGCCTTTCTTTAGAAAGCATAGATATTGGTGGATTTACCAATGCGATTGCAGCAGACGCTCTTTTCTATGAATGTTTAAATTTATCGTCAGTAACCGGCGACACTTTCGGATCAACGATTCCGTACACCTATCTTGGTGGAAACAGTGTAGCTGCATTCTCAAGATGCAGAAACTTGACATCAATAAACCTTCCAGCCGCTAAAGTAACAGCGTTTGGAGCTGCGATGGACGTGGAGTACCCAGGACTTTTAAACAGCATAACATTGAGTTCGGAATCAGCATACGCAGGTAGTGATACCTATGCTTTTAATATAGCAAATTGTAACTTTGATGCAGCACAGCTAGATGCCCTATTCGGAGATCTGCCGG
>JAOZIG010000359.1 GCA_026014515.1 Candidatus Bathyarchaeota archaeon
TTTGCGAGACTTTCTGGTAGATTCACTGTGTGGTACTTGTATTTACGTTCAGACATCCTATTGATTTCAGGGGATTTTGGTTTAAAAAGCTTTATTTTTTTAGGCAAATTTACCGACAAATAACTAGTAGTGGTGGCTGAAAATAAAAACTAGCGCCCATTAAACGAGGAATCAAACCGCTTGAACCTCACCAACACGGACCTATACCCTTCAAAGATGAGATCAGCAATATCCTCCTCGGGCAACCCAGAATGGCTCAAAAGCGTAGTTATCTCACTGATGCAAAGTTCTATCTCATCACGAACCCACTGAATTGACTTAAGGTCCGCGTCCATGTTCTCGGCGATCCTGTGTATTTCATCGATACTTTCAGTTCCCCAACTTGTCTCTGTGCCGTCGTCGTTTACGATGAATATTTCTTCGCCGCGGACCACGACTTTTGGGTGTTCTGGTAGGTATGAGGTTTCATTTTGTTTCTTGGAGACTGTTTTTCGTATTCTGTTCGCGAGAACTTGATAGGATTGGGAGTTTTGTTCTTTCAGTGTTTCATGGTTTCTCTGTGTTGATTCGGGTAGTCTTGTGTCTCCTAAGTATGTGATTCGGGGTACTCTGATGAGTTCTATTATCTTGGAAGTGAGTTCTGTTTTACTCAATAGGTTTGACTCTGAGGAAAGAACGCAATCATAGCTGTTAGTTTCTACTAGGTGAATGAAGGATACGATATCTTTGGTGTGGTCTAGTTTGAGGTCTGGGTCTTGTTTGGATAAGTGTTCTTTGAGTTGTTCTACTCTTTGGATATCATCATCTAGAACTAGTATGCGTACATAATCTCCCAAGTTCACACCCTCATGAGATGGTGAGACTTTGTTGTGTTGTGTTTTTAACAATTTGTATCTAATTAAAACCGGGGCTGGAAAAAAGTGGGTTATGGGCCGTAGTCTTTGCCTACGTAGGGGTCGGCTACGTGTCCATGTGTTGGTAGGTCGCGGAAGAGCATGTCCCAGATGTCTTGTTCTGTGATGGTCTCGCGTTTGATTACGAGTTCTAGGAAGCTTGTCATGAATGGGTGATGCATGAGCTCGTCCTCGTATATCTTGATGAGTATCTTCTTGATGCGATCATCTTTGACTTCCTCCATAAGCTTGGTGACTGCTTCAAGCATCTCTTTCTCTTTCTCGATGTGGAGTTTGAGTTTCTCCTCTAGGATCTCATATTCTTCATTGGTGATTGCTAGACTTTTGCCTGATGCAATCATGGCAGCAGCCTTGTAGAGTCCCGCATGTTTCTGGCTGTCGATCATGACTGATGAGATTAGTTCTCTTACGATCTCATTCCCATAGCCACGGTACTCGCGTTCCAGTTCTACCGCGTATTTTTTCTCCAATTCAGATAGCATTTCTAATCGTTCAGCTAAAGACATAATAATCCAAGATTTTGTAGGGAACGATGGGCTATAAACCTATAATTCATGCTCAAGGTTTTCTTCTTCCTCAACAACGGGGGTTCTTGTGCTACTGAAGAGGTTTAATCGCTTGATCAATATGGGCATTGAGAGCCCCTGAATCAAGTTTGTACCCAATACTATGCCATAGGTTAGGGCGAGGAGAAGCTGCTCGTTGGGTAAGTCGATACCTGTGATGCCCAGTACAAGGACGATGGATACTGCGCCTCTGAGTCCGCTCCATGTCATGCCTGCTCGCCAGTTAGTGGGGATACGTTTGCCTCTGTATTCTTCAAGTATTCTTGCGATGATGTCTATCATTCCGTATCTGAATATGACGCTGACTATGCTCAGGGCAAGTATCTGCAACGCGAATGAATATAGAAGTTCAATTTCAAGACTTACACCAATGAATATGAAGGCAAAGCTACTTGCGATAAAGCCGACAAACTCCCACATTATCTCAAGAGTCTCTTCGGCTTTTTCACCGATGCCTCCATAGTTTCTGCAGCGGTAGTTCAGTATCAGACCGGCGAGTACGACTGCGATTACCCCGCTTGCGTGGAATTGTTCTGCTAGTCGGAATACTCCGAAGGCGATGATGAAGGTGAGGAGGGTCTTGATGTATAGGTCGTCTGTCCAGCACATTATCAGGTGGACGATGTAGCCTGCTACATAACCTAGGATAATGCCTCCGAATACCTTGATGATGGTGGTCGTGAGTACCTCCATGGCTGTGATGGAGCCTGCTTCTATGATTGTTAAGAGGATACTGTAGATTACGATGGCTACTCCGTCGTTGAAGAGGCTCTCTCCTGCGACGATTAGCTGGAAACGTTTGATTACGCCTAGGCGTTTGAATGTGGCTATTACGCTTACTGGGTCTGTGGGGGCGATTATGATACCCAGCATGAATGCCTCAAGCCATCCCATCCTGAAGACATAGTGTGTGTAAATCCCTATCGCCGTGACCATAAGCGCAGTACCCGCTACGGCATACGTCAAAATCGTGTCGCTGTCGTCTATGAGACCGTCAATGTCCATGGTGAGGGTTTCTGTAAACAATATAGGAGGGAGTAATACAGTTAGGAATATCTCGGGGCTTAGCTCTGGGAGGGGTATTCTCTGGACTGATGCGGCCAGTAGTCCTGCGAATATGAATGCGATTGTGGAGGGGAAGTTTACTTGTCGGGCGATGAGGGTGATTACAACGACGAGGATGAGGATATTGTAGATAGCGTCAAATTGACCTAAGCCCCCCTCCATATCCCCTCTACTATTTTAAAGGTAGCAGAAATTTAAGCAATACCCCACAATAATCGATGTTTTAAATCTACTTCAAAGAAGAGGATTAAATAAATGATGAAATTGGTCTATCTGCTCTATTTACGGGATAATAATTGGATGTGGATTGAATAAGGCGTTAATGTTGGGATGGTATTGTTTATCGATTGTTTCAACCTGAAAGAGGCTGTTTTCATTGGTTTTATGGTAAATCAGTCTTTTATAATGAGTCACTCAGAAGGCTATTTGATGATTTCACGGGTGATGGTTCGGGTAGTGATCTCTTTGAAATCAATGTGTTTTTGAAGGTATTCCACTGCTTTTTTTGCGTTGAATGCTTTACAGCTGTAGACATCGATGCTTATGGTGTTGTTTTCTGTGAATGTGTGAATCGCGATATGGCTCTTGTCGATTACCTCGATGCCTGTGATGCCTGGGTTTTCGGGTACGCCTTGCATTATGTGGGGTCCGTCTAGTATGTGCATGTCTATTCTGGGGGGTAGGTCTGTGAGTATGTGGTGGACGGTTTCCATTGTTACTGGTTTGGCGGTTACGCCGTCTACCATTAGGTGTATCCCGATCATCGCCCTTCGACATATCAGACTGTAATTTAAATGTCCCTGTTTTGCGGTGTACTTATATGAGATTGTGTTAGGAGGGAGAAAGGAATACAATGTCGAAACGGGCACTTGGTAGAGCGGTATTGATTCTTGGTGCGGTTCAGTTAGTAGAATCATTGGCTATTGCTTTGCCGATAAGTTTCTTCCCAAACTATGTTATTGGTCTGGGTGCAAGCGTGGCTAGTGTAGGATTATTCACTAGTAGCTTCATGATCGCTTACGCGATTCTCTCACCGAAGATGGGTGCTTTTGTTGACCAGTATGGTAGAAAACAGATCATGATGATTGGTATCTTCAGCGACGTCATCCTTGGAATATTAACAGGACTCGTGCCTAACTGGAAATGGCTTCTCGTAATCAGAGTGCTCAACGGGGCGGTTTCTAGCGGCGCCATGTTAGCATCAGAAACGATGCTCATTGACTTAGTTACTCCACAGCAAAGAGGAGAGGCTGCCGGTTTCATTATGTCTATGAATATGATTGGTAGAAACCTTGGACCAATGTTCGGAGGCTCTATTCAGTGGTTCGTATTGAGCCGTGGATACTCTGAGTTGACGAGTTATCGTGTGCCATATTTTGTGGATTCATTGCTCGCGGCTGTTGCATTGGTGATGATTTATCTTTTCATCAAGGAGCCTGAAAAGAGGAGCGGTGTAGGTAAGGGTCAGATGGGCGGGGAATTGCCTAAAATTCCTTGGACTCGCCAGTTGAAGGTCATGTTCTTGAATAGCTTCATCTCGGGAGTTAGCGTTGGATTCATAATTCCTATCATGGTTTTGTTCTATACTGACCGCTTTAACATGGATCCAGTGGCGATAGGTACAATCATCAGTGTTAGTGGTTTCATCGGGTTATTCGCAAGCTATATTGCAGGAAGATTCAGTGACAAGGTGGGAAGGAAACCTCTCATTGCGTTCGGTAACTATACCAGCAGAATAGCGGGATTATTCCTTCCTTTCACAGGCACAATAACTCAGGCAGGAATCGTAGTTAGCATCAGAAGCCTAGGATTCAATGTGAGTATGCCTGCTTTCAGAGCGCTAAGAGCAGACATAGTGCCCCCAGAGGTACGTGGTAGAATGTTCGGGTTATTCGGTACCGCTTTTACGGCGGGTAATGTACTGGCGCCTATTGCTGCGACTTGGATTTATGATACGTACAGGTTTACGGTGTTTGATGTAGCAGGGATACAGGTGCCTGGTTATGGTATTCCATTTTTCATTAACGCGATACTGGGCATACTTACGACAACCATGGTTATGCTGTTCATTGATGAGCCTACAGCCGAGACTCAGGCGCCACAGTTCTCTGAAGCCTAGCCAATGGGTTCTTTTAGTAGATGTGAAAACTACTAATTGATTGATATGAGCTACAGGATTAGTGATAACATCAACATTGAGACGCCTAACCTCGAAGAAGCAGTAAGATTCTACAGTGAGGTTCTTGGGTTAAGGCTCGCTGAGATGGGTAATGACTGGGCTCGCTTTGATACTGGCAAGGTTAATTTCTTTATCAGCCGAGGTAGAACCCTTGGACCTGTCACTGAGTTTCTGGTAGAAGACTTGGAAAAGGCACGTGCTAGTCTCTTGGAAGCAGGATGTACCGTGATCAGGTGGGAGGGAAAAGGAAAACCCTGCTATGTTCGTGATCCTTTCG
>JAOZIG010000038.1 GCA_026014515.1 Candidatus Bathyarchaeota archaeon
TACGAGATAGGAGCCTTCGAGGCACTGGAGTGGGCTTGGAATATCCTCAGAACCCAAGAAACAGTTGAAGCCGACACAACCAACAAGATAAGAGATATGTTATTCAAACTGGGTTCAGGTAACCCCGTGGATTTCAAGCAGCAGTTGAACGAGTTCCAGAGTCTCCAATAAATTATAAGCCTGTTGACGGTTTCTCATTTGAAGTAATTTGACCACCAAGGCAATAATAGGTGCAAGACTCATCGACGGCACAGGAAAGAAACCCGTTGATGAGGCGGTTGTCTTAATCAAAGATAAGTTAATCATGGAAGCCGGCAAAGGAATCGATATACCCAAAGACGCAGAAGTAATCAACGCAGAGGGAAAATCCCTGCTCCCCGGGTTAATCGATAGTCACGTTCACATCTGTAGCAACGGTGACCCTAACATCCTGTCAAGTCTCAGCTACAGAAAGGGCATGATGCAGCTCTTTGGATACAGAAACGGCGTGAATGACCTTGAATCAGGGTTCACCACCATTCGAGACATGGGAGCCCCATACGATTATGGGCTCAGCCTCCGAGACGCTGTAAGAACCGGAGTCGTCAAGGGTCCAAGAATTCTAGCCTGTGGAAACATCATTAGCATGACAGGGGGACACGCTGACTTCCACCTACCAAGCGGCATAAGTTTTGATGGAATGAGCAGACTCGCAGACGGTGTAGCCGACTGCAGGAAAGCAGCACGTGAACAGCTACGTAGTGGAGCGGATTTCCTCAAGATATGTAGCAGCGGTGGAGTCATGTCACCAACAGACCCAGTTGACACACCCCAGTTCACAGTGGAAGAGATCAAGGCAATCACCTACGAGGCAGCATGCGTAGGACGAAGGGTAGCCAGTCACGCCCATGGAGCCACAGGCATCAAGAACGCCATAGAGGCTGGGGTAACGACCATCGAGCATGGTAGCTTGATCGATGAGGAGGGTATGAAGATGCTCAAGGAGGCTGAGGGCTTCCTAGTTCCAACCCTTGTCGCTGGCTGGAACATCGTTGAGCATGGCTTAGAGAGCGGTATCCCCAAGTACGCCGTAGACAAAGCTGATGAGATCGCCCACGAGGTCCGTAAGAACGCATACAAGGCTTACAAGATGGGCGTAAAAGTAGCTGTAGGCACTGACGCGGGTACACCCTTCAACCTCCACGGTAACAACGCACAGGAGATCATCCACTTCGTAGACATGGGATTGAAACCCATGGAGGCAATAGTCGCAGCCACAAAGACTGGTAGCGAGTGTCTCGGCTTGGAGAAAATGATTGGCACCGTTGAGAAGGGAAAACTGGCTGACCTGATACTGGTTGATGGTGATCCTTTGAAGGACATCAAGGTCCTCGGAGTCAAAGAGAACATCAAACTAGTCATGAAGGAAGGCACAGTAGAGGTCAACAGAGGCATCTAAAGTGCAGATAAAGCGTCTCAGCCTAGTGGAAGGAGCCAAACAGGCAACAGGGTTAGCGGTGGTCATTGATGTCTTCAGGGCATTCACTACGGCAGCCTATGTCATGGCAAATGGAGCTGAGCGTATTTACCCTGTGGAGACTGTTGAGGAAGCCTTTGAGCTGAAACAAAGCCACAGTGACTGGATTCTGATGGGTGAACGCGAGGGAAAACAGGTACCCGGGTTTGACTATGGTAACAGCCCATACGATGTGAAGGACGTTGACTTCACAGGTAAAAACGTCATACAGACCACAAGCGCAGGCACCCGTGGCTTATTCAACGCATACCAAGCCGATGAGATACTCCCCGGCAGCTTCGTCATGGCAGACGCCATAATAGACTACATCAAACAACGTGACCCAGAGAACCTAAGCATCGTAGCCATGGGGTGGGGAGGTATGCAGAAATCACCAGAAGACGAGTTGCTTGCAGCATATATCGAGGAGAAGCTGCTGGGTAGGGAGCCTGATTTCAAGGAAATGAAGGCCGAGATAAGGGCAGACCCACAGGGAGCCAAGTTCTTTGATAATGACCAACCACTTTTCAAGGAAGGCGATTTTCACTGTGCCATGGACATCAACAGGTTCGATTTCTGTCTAAGGTTGGTGAAGACTGATCAACCTTATTTTGAGCGGGTAATCCGGTAGACATATACCCCTGTTTCTTTTCTGTATTTTATCTGAGATGAAGGTCTCAGACATTATGGTAAAAAACCCAGTGATCGTGGACCCCAACACATCCTGCGGCAGAATAGCACGAATCATGCGAGACAAAAAGATCGGCTCAGTCATACTAGCAGATGAGAACGGTAAACCAGTAGGCATAGTAACTGAACGTGACCTCGTGCACAGGGTTATGGCGCTTGAGAAGGACCCGGATATGTGTTTTGCTCATCAAGTTAGTAGCAAGCCTGTGGTGGCTGTGGGTGTTCATGCTGATGTGGATATGGTGGTTGATCTCATGAATGATTACAAGATCAGGCGCATCGTGATTGTCGATGAGAAGGACAAGATAGTAGGCATAGTCACAACAGATGACCTCAGCAAAGGGCTCAGAGAGATGAGTGAAGAACTAGCAGTAAAATACCACATCATCGCCCAAAGACTTCGCAGTTAAGCGACTCCACTCGGTTTTACCTAATATCAGGTCTAGTTGATGTAACCAGAACAGGGTTGAATCTTATTCTCTATCTATAAATACAGGGATATAGACGGTACAAAATAGAAGCTGGATTAATGGAAACATGAAACAACTTCAGAAGAGCGGGAATTTGACGACTCCCACGTGGAGGAACCCATCTGTAAAGACGGTTGTGAACTCGCTCTTCAAAAAATGGTGGACTAGGTGGGGAACTGGTACGTGGCTAGTGGCTTCTAATATTTCCTAGTATAAGTGTAACAGGAAAAAAGGGTTACAACTTGTTTATAGTAAAGTGTCACTACAAAATCCTATATGCAACCATGTAGCACAATATATTGTTCTAACAAGTGAGTGAGACCAGATGGTAGAGTTCTGTGACCGATGCGGCAGCTTCATGAAACAAAGCCTAATCGGATACGAGTGCCCAAGATGCGGCTGGGAGAAAAAAGCCATGGTGATAGAGGTCAAGACCGGACCAGACACCGAGGCAGAGCCAGTCTACGTCATGTCAGGCACCGACACCGCCATCAAGGTAACACGCAGATGCCCAGAATGCGGATACAACGAGGCATACCACAACATCACTGTGGCGCTGGGTGAACACGCTGGGGTAAACACTGACCGCAGCGTTGAGCGTTTCCGCTGTGTAAAATGTGGGCACAGCTGGATAGAGAATTAACGTGGCTCTACATGCACGTTGATGGGTATTCCTTCCTCGATACTCTTGCTTACTATGCAAAAGTCCTCGAATAACCCAAAGCATCGATCATACTGGCTCTGGAAATCGTCTAGGTTAATCTCTGGGCTGATCTCAACATCAATCTCGGCTATCCTCCACCTTCCCTTATCGTTACGCCTCATCTTACCCTCGACCTTGGTCTCGATCTCACCGATCTCGGCTCTGGCTTTCTGGAGGCAGAACATGAGGCTTGCTGTGAGGCAGTTGCCCATTGCCGCTGCTAGTACCTTTGATGCGTTTGGTCCTGTGTCACCGCCTAGGGGTGATGGTTCATCCATCGTGAAGGGTTCTACGTCTGGTAGCCCAAAGTCTACCTTGAATACAAAGTCTTTCTCGCGTTTCATGGAAACCTTGAAGGTTTTCTCTTCGTCGCTCATCTAAATCCCTACCTCTGTGGAAGCATACCAATTAAAAACATCGCAAAACAGGGCTGCAAACCCATATAGAGGAGAGAAGCGGTGGTTAACTCATGTCAGTTATGAGACGCAAGGACAAGGAGATCACAGAGAAAGTTATCATTGAGGAGATATTCAGACAAAACCAAGTAGGCAGACTGGGCATGGCAGTAGACAACAAACCATACATAGTGCCCATGAACTTCGCCTACTTTAACGGCAGCATCTATCTCCACAGCCACAAGGATGGCACCAAGATGAGCTATATCAAACAGAACCCCAACGTCTGTTTCGAGGTTGATGACGGCGAGATCGTCACAGGGGAAAACCCATGTGACTTCAGCTGGATGTACAAGAGCGCCATGGCTTATGGCAAGGCCAGAATCATTGAGTCTGATGAGGAGCGCCAAAAAGCGTTAGGCATTATCAGTGACAAGTATAGTTTCGGTAAGAGTAAGCTGATTACACCTGAGTTGATGGCGAAATTCGGTCACCTGACGTTAATTGAGATTAAAGTAGACAAGATGACTGGGAAACAGAGCCCGGCCCCAAAGAAAGACTAACCCTTCCACACCTTATACCATCTTGAGTAGCTTCTCTTCTGCCACTCAGGGCGGTCAGTGGGATACAGGTCACGGTATGAGTAGTTGATGACTTTCTCCTCACTGGCACCATCCTCTATCAAGCCCTTCATTATCCACCGTAGCTCCTTCATCCACTCCAACTGTTTCTCAACCTCTTCAAGGTCACATAGTGGTCCATGCCCGGGTATAATCTTATCAATATTCATATCCAGCATCCGCTGGAAGGAATCAATCCACTGGTCCGGGTTAGCCGTAGGGTCACCAGCCCAAGGGAACCTATTTACAAACAACAGATCACCTGCGAAAAGCGTCTTATCATCGGGTATGTAGACGACGCTGCTACAGTCTGTGTGCCCAGGCATGTGAATGAACTCTACGCCTTCAAGGGTCCACTTGTCTTTGAAGGTGGTTGTGGGTAACACTATCTCTAAGCCCTCGAATAGCCACCACCGCTCAGGTGCGTCCCGTTTGTAGGTCTCAAGCATGGTCTCTAGGTTGCCCGGAGCCCACTCGTTTTTGAGGTTTGTCTCCATCTTCTCAAAGAGCCGTTTTTGGCTGATGATCTCAAGGTCCTTGAACACCATGTTGCCGAAAACGTGGTCACCGTGAACATGGGTCAATAGCAGATGG
>JAOZIG010000088.1 GCA_026014515.1 Candidatus Bathyarchaeota archaeon
AGGAAGGTATTGTTGGTCATCCCCCTGATGCAGGTTGGTTTTGTGGTGAACACTATCAAGATGCTGAAAAACTAGTTCATTTAACCCTCGCCGAAGTCATAAACCGTCTGCAAACTAGTTAGAACGTGGCGTTTTCAGTTTTGATAAAGTGTTAGAGCTTGTTTGCAATTGCTACCAAGCGATCCAATTGTCTGATTAAGCCCTGTACTGATTGGCTTGGTAACCCCTCAACGCCTCCAACGGGTGGTATGTACACGATTGCATGTGTATCTATGAATGTTCTTTTGTCTACCGCATGTGGTTCTACTGTTTTTCCATGTTTCAGCTTGACTATCGTGAAGTTCTCCATGCCTGTAATAACCCCGATAGCGCTGTCTAGGAATATATCAGATAATACAAACCCGAGTAATCCGCTGTCACTGTTATAATCGCTGGTTACGCTGATGGAGACATCATATCCTTTGTATGTGCCGTAAACATTTCCAAAGGCTACTCCGCCTGATTTGAAAGCGAGACCAGTCTCTTTTGCTAGGTATTTCAGGTACTTGTCTCCTGTTTCATTCATCCGTTTCCACCAGAAATAGGCGAATATCACAAGTGCGGTTGCGAAAACACCCATCATCCAATGTATTGTAAACATGAGCCCGACTGCGAGAAGAGAAAGAACCACCCCCGCCCAAGTGGCTATTTTTTGATATGTCTTCAAATTAAAGCCTCTGTATAGTTTAGTTAAAACATTATATAATAACTTTTGATAACCACAAATTTATCATTTTTTTCTGAACAATATAATAAAAAAAGGTGGCTAGACGAGGTAGAACTTGGTCTGACGCCCATCTATAAGCCTACAACCATCCTTTGTGAAGACAACGTCCTCCTCCAATGGTAACCTGAAGGTTGGTGCCTTCCACTCGGGTACCACGTCTTCGATGGATAACTCCATAGTGAAGCTGTAATTATACTCTAGTTTGACAGCGCCTCTTCCCTCGTTGCACTCCTGCTCCCAAGGTAATCCAATCAATGGACCGGGCTCATGTAAGAGCAATCCTAAGCTGTGACTGTATATCTTGGGGTTTGGTAACCCTTCGCCTCGTGCCCTTTTCAATATCTTTGCTAGCAGCTCATCTCCGGTTAATCCTTTTTCAAACTCACCCATGAAGCAGTCTTGCAGCTGATTGCATTTTTTCATCAACTTTTTCGCCCATTCTGGTGCATCAGTCTCACCGGGTTTCCTGATGTAGACCCATTCTTGGTGGTCTGTAATGAGCCTGAGGTAGCTGATGCCTACGTCACAGCGGATATAGTCGCCGTGTTGTATGGTGTCATCTTCGCCGTACTTGGCTTTACCCTCCTCGTCTCTGAATATACCGAAGTATGGGTTGAAGGCTGTAGTTAATCCGTTGTCTGCGCATATCTGCCAGTACCGCCATATGAGGTCCCTGATGGTGGTGACACCTGGGGTAATGTTGCTACTGCTATAACATTCTGCTATGATATTGTGAGCTACCTCAACAACATGCTCGTATAGTTCTACCTCAGTGTCTGTGAGTGTACTGAGCCATCGTGTGACACATGGCTCAGCTGATTCAAGTCTTTCAACATATTTCTCAGGGATAGCCGCAACGAGTTGCTCGTAGAGGTTGTGTGTCAGTCCTCCTGCTGCCCACTGTATTGAGCCTGTGTTGATGCCGATGCGTTTTGGGTCACGCTCCTCAATGATGGGTCCAATCATCTGCCACTGTTCTCTGTGGTGGACTCTTCCTGCCCACGGTTTCTTGTAGTAGTCCTTTGTGTCTGTGAAGGAGAGGTTGATGCGTTCAATCCCATCACCGTTGTCATAGAATATCAGCATCTGGAGAATAGGACACCAAGTGTCCATGGGGATCATTGTCTTGTAGACTGGGTCCAGATCATCCTCTTGACAAATAATTAGCCACATATCGATGCCCTGTTCACGCATTGCGAGGGGGAGTATGGTGTCTAGGCGTTCCCTGATTACTTTGTCTATTACCTCTGAGCGTTTTCTCATTGGTAGAATTTCGGGTTGGCTCCATGTTTTTGAAAGGTTCATACCTTGTTTTAGGTTCATGTACGTTTAAAATTGATCCGTGGGTTTTGGAATAGAGTTGGGTTAGAATTGGGGGTAATACTGAAAAAACCGTAAAAGGGATTATTCACGGTTTCATTTGGACCAATATGTACAGCGATGACCAGTATGAACCTCCCATCGCGGAGAAGCCGAAAAACAACAACAGACTAGTCACGTTCTTCCTGATAATCAACATACTGCTGGGGACAGGGTTAGGATTACTTTACAGGCAAAACGTAACACTACACCAAGAGCTTGAGGAATACGCAGAGAGTATATCAACGCTATCAGAAGCCATGGTAACCTATGAGCAGCAACTCAACATGACCGAGATACAGCTAGAATACTACAGAGAATTAGCCAACCAACTAAGCTGTAGCACATCGATTAACGGTGGCTCAGAATCCATACTGGGAAGCGCAACAGTACCCCTTGTCGCAGTGAAAACAGTATTGGTCGGGTTTTCAACCAGCTATGAGGGTGAAGTGATGCTCGCTGAGATAGAGCTTGTGCAGGGGGAGGGGCGTGTGCTTGTCGATACTGAGGTGATTAACGGCGCTGATATTCAGACTAGTTTGAGAACTGCCGCTGGTCTCGTAACGGAGTTGACTGGAGTTTCCTTCAGCGGCACTGATATTATACTCACTATAGAGAGTGACTCTAATGTGGAGATGGTTGATGGCCCCAGTGCAGGTGCCGTGATCACCATCGCTTTGTACGCCGCTGTGACTGGGCAGACACCTGTTGAAGGAGTCTATATGACGGGCACCATCAACTCAGAAGGCACTGTGGGCAGCATCGGCGGAGTCCAGTATAAGGGCGTCGCGGTGGCTGAGGATGGCGGCACTGTTTTCCTTGTACCAATGGGACAGTCAACTCTTACCACGTATCAGGCTGTGACCAAGAGTATTGGAAGACGTAGCTTCACATACTATGAGGCTATTAATGTGGATCTTGAGGAGTACCTCTCTGAGCATGGATATACACTTGATGTTATCGAGGTAGGTACAATCGAGGAAGCTATCTCCTATTTCTTCAACGCATAGTCAATATTGATTTGATTGGAGTACAATGTAAGTGGGTGACTTCACAACCTTTATTTCCCATTCCTCCACAATGATACTCCTTGGTGAAAGAGATGGCAAGGGATAGCATTCCGAGAAAACTCAGAACACTACTCTCAAGTCATTGAACTCCATGGACATCTTATAGATTCTAACATTCTCTCACAGGTCTTAGACACCATAATGGACCATCAGGCAGAGTTTGAGTTCCTAGAGTTCAATGTCGGGAAAGGAAAACACGACCCAAGCTCCACACGCATCGAGCTCATGGCTCAGAGCAAGGAGCAGCTAGACACACTCATAAGGGAGATACTTCGCCTAGGCGCGACCCTCCCAGAGACCCCAGAAGTAAACTACGAGACAGCAGAGGGTGACATGATGCTTCCGGATGATTTCTACTGCACCACAAACCACGAGACAGCAGTCTACATGAACGATGAGTGGGTAACAGTGGAAAACCAGATGATGGACAAACACATCATCCTAGAACCGGAAAACATGCGAGCCTACTGCAAACCAATTGCTGCTGTGAAGAAAGGCGACAAAGTGGTTGTAGGTCAACGAGGCGTCAAGGTAAAGCACCCTGAGCGTCCCCGTGAGGGTGTCGGAGTATTCGAGTTCATGAACAGCGACGTATCGCCCGAGAAACCGGTAACCAGCATAATCAAGGAGATAGCAGCCAGTCTCAAAGACAGGGCTGGGAACGGAGGCAAGATAGTTGTTGTCGCTGGTCCGGCTCTGATTCATACTGGTGGTGCGCCTTATCTGGCGGAGATGATTGAGCTTGGTTATGTTGATGCATTGCTTTCTGGTAACGCGTTAGCTGTGCATGATATTGAGCTAGCTCTGTTCGGCACCAGTCTGGGTGTTGATCTTAAACGAGTCAAGATACAGAACCCACGAAACCATATCGCAGCCATAAATCAGGTACTCAAAGCAGGCTCAATCAAAAACCTAATTGAAAACGGCAAGCTAAAGGAAGGAATCTTCTACCAACTCATAAAAAAAGAGGTACCTTTCGTGTTAGCTGGCTCAATCCGCGACGACGGACCAATCCCAGAGGTAATAAAATGTAGCAACGAGGCTCAGCGCTTGTATCGTGAACAGGTGAAAGACGCTGACTATGTCATCATGTTGGCATCAACACTGCATAGTATAGCCGTTGGAAATATGCTGCCGAGTAGGGTCAAGACCATCTGCGTTGATATCAACCCAGCTGTAGTTACTAAGCTCAGTGATAGGGGTACGAGTCAGGCTGTGGGTATCGTTACTGATGTGGGTACGTTCTTACCGCTGCTTGTAAATGAGTTACGCGGATAATTTATCCAGTCAGGGTGCCAAGTGTACCTTATGACTCAATCAGAACACGTTTTTTCACGCAAAACAAAATATCTTCTTTATCTACCTAAGGGTTACTCGGAGGAGGAAAAGTACCCGTTACTGGTATTCCTGCATGGAGCAGGTGAACGAGGTGATGACCTTGAACTCGTCAAGATACATGGTCCACCCAAGCTCATTGAGGCGGGACATGACTTTCCATTTATCGTGGTTTCTCCACAGGTTTCCCTTGATGAATGGTGGTCTCCAGACACTGTTGTATGGCTGACAAAAGAGATCATGGAAAACTATAGCGTGGATACTGAGCGAATCTACCTCACTGGACTAAGCATGGGTGGATTCGGAACATGGCACACCGCAACTAAGTACCCAGAGATGTACGCAGCTATCGCACCTATCTGTGGTGGAGGAGACCCAACCAAAGCGCATCGCATCAAAGATGTGCCTGTATGG
>JAOZIG010000233.1 GCA_026014515.1 Candidatus Bathyarchaeota archaeon
GCATTCACAGACGGTCATAACGAGCACGTTGCCCTTCATGAAGCTGAATATCTCATGTATCGTCTCCATAGAAATTCACTGAATGCCACCCTAGAAGCCTTCAACTGTTAAAAGCTTAACCACACCGCTTTTAACCCACATGTAAAATACTGTAAACGATAACGATGGCAGCGAAAAAAGATAAGATCACATGGATAACATGCCCCGACTGTGGTAGCAAAATAGGTATAGTAATCTCAGTAGGCAAAGCAGAGACACGTGTAATCCACCACGAAGAGCCATCAACAACAGAAGAAGACTGGCCACCACAATCAGCACAAGCCATCCTAGAAGCAGCAGGCGTAGACACCAATCAGCTAAACATCGAGGAAGACGAGACCCAGATATCAGTCAGCCCAAAGAAATTCCTAGGCGACCTATGGGGACCCATAAACGACAAGATCAGGGAGATCGGCGGAAACTGGATACGAGACGGCAGAAACAGCCGATGGGAGATACCCAAAGAACAATCCTAACCTAAGATACTCTGTATTACTTCCTTCACATATACCCCAGTACCACTGGTCTTTGATACCTTCTCAAGATACTCTACCCACTGGAGCCCCAAAGCGTAACGCCAATGCTGATACACATTCTCAAGCATCTCATATGCACCAGTATGCCGACTGCAGAAAACAGAGCCCTCCACCTTATCCCGGTAACAAAGCTTACACGAACCAGAATCACTTCTAGGCTTACCAAGAACCGCATTCGATATAGTTCGCCCAATCTGTTCCTCATTGTCCTTGAACCGAGCCAGTATAGGCTTCAACTCATCAACAACATCAGTAAAAACAGCTGAAGCATCCTTCACCCCAGACTCTATCTCTTCAAGCTCATCTTCAAGGTCTCGGGTAAGCTTTACATCAATGATCTCAGGACAGTAAATGGCTAGAGTCTCAACTGTATTCTCACCAAGACTTGTTATCGCAATTTTTTGTCCACGAATATATCCCCGATTATACAAAGTATCAACAATATTGCTACGAGTAGCCTTGGTCCCAATCTTCTCTTGCTCCATCTTACGGATAAGGGATGAGGCGTTAAACCGTGAACCCGGTCTGGTGTACTGTCTTCGCGTTGATAGCTTGGTTACAGGTATCTCTTGCCCGATGGTTATCTCAGGTATCACTTGGTCCTTCGCTGAATAATACCTTTCATAGTATGTGGTCCACCCGGGTTTCTGGGTAACAACCCCGCGAAGATAGAATATGTACCCATTCACATCCACAGTGACATCTGTCTTCAACTGCACCAAAGGCTTACCAAGAGACGCAAGAAAACGCCTCACAACCAAGTCATACACCTTCTGCTCCTCATCCTTCAACCGTCTAGGACGCTGCCCAGTTGGATGAATGGCAGGATGAGCTGGGTCATCGCCTTTTCCGGGTCTTGACTTGAACCGCTTCTCTTGGATCAACATCTTTGACTCAGACTCATAAGCCGGGTTCTTAGCTAGGTTACCCAGTATCTCTTTGACGTCGATACTACTGGGTATCTTGTTGCTCTCAGTTCGTGGATAACTGATGTAAGCACCCAAGTACAGGCTCTCAGCAGCCTTCAAGGTAGCAGAAGGATTCAATTTATGGTGCCTATAGGCTTCCCGTTGAAGGTCTCCTAGGTTGAATGGTGGAGGAGGTAGCGTCCTTGAAGCCTCTGAGGTAACTTCTATGGCTTTCCCTGTTTTTCCTCTACAAGCCGTGGCTACTTCCTTGGCGTGAACCTCGCGTTCGAGTCTAGGTTTCTCATACTCCAACGAGTAAACATGACCATCGATCTCAGTCTCTGCATATATCTTCCAGTATGGAACAGGTATGAAGCTACGTATACCCTGCTCATTATCATAAACAAACTTCAAAGTTGGACCCTGAACCCTTCCAACACTCAGTACCTTCTTGAAGTCAAGATAACGCCTAGCAGCTATTGTGAGGGCTCTACTCAGGTTAATCCCGAATAACCAGTCTGCCTCATGACGTGCCTTACCAGCAGCAGCCACAGGGTAATCAAGGTTCTTGCTCATGTTTTGCCATGAGTAGACTAGTTCTTTTTCTGTTAGGGTGCTGTAGACCATTCGTCTTGATTTTGTTAGTGCCTTGTCTCCGATGCCGTGTTTGATGATATTGAACGCGATGAGGCTGCCTTCTTGGTCATAGTCACATGCGCTCACATAGGAGTCCATCTGTTTTCCCAAGCCTATGATGGCGTCAAGGTACTGTTTTGTGTATGAGGCGCGTTTATTCTGCCTATAGGTCGGTGTCCACTTGATATCAAACACGGGATAGGACCATCCTTTTCCCACCTGATCAATGGAATACAAGTGACCAACAGCGCTAACAACCACCAACTCATCCATGCCACGGTTAGCAACATAGAAAGTAACCTTACCATACTTGGCGTTCCTAGGTGAGCCATCATCATCTAATGCGTATGCTATCTTACGCGCTGAACTTGGTTTCTCGGTGATGACAAGGACTCTGGACGACAAACTAGTACAGAGATGCCTATTCAGCCAATAATAGTTATGGTACCCTCAAAAACTAGGGTTTTACCCCATGTTTTCACCTAAAATACCCCTAGGTAAACCACGTGAAAATATGCTGTGATCGATAAGATTATCCCACATCAAACCCCATGACAGGGTGATGGAAGCCTTCACAGCCGTCTACACCAACAGGGAGATAATCGTACCAACACAAGCAGAAGCAGACAGCCTAATACAAGACGGATACGGGTACAGAAAAAACAAGATGCATCACCTCAGAGGCGTAGAAACATTATACAATGTTGAACGAGGCAAGATACACGTAGTCGATGAAGAAACCAATACTGTTCTTAGTTTTCAAGAACTATTACACAGGTTATCACTTGACGACCCTGAGCTGTGGATCAAGTTCATCGTCTACAAGGACCTGCGTCAACGAGGCTTCATAATAGAAATTCAAAACCAGTTCAAGGTCTATGAACGAGGCGACTATGGTAAAAACCCTCCATCATACAGACTGAAGATTATCTCAGAAGGCAAACCAGAACAACTAAAAAACCTATTAACTGAACTAGAAAAAACAGCAGAACAGGAACTAGAGATGAAGATTGCCGTAGTTGATCGTCGCGGTGAAATAGTCTATTATGGGGTAGAGGAGAAAAACCTCTAACCAAGCTTCTCAACAAGCTCAGAGATCAAGACTTTCTCCTGTTCACCAGTCTTCATATCCCTGATGGTCACGGATTCCTCAGCTAACTCACGGGCACCAACAACAACTACCTTGGGTATGTTTTTCTTATCTGCGTACTCGAACTGTTTTCCGAGCCTTCTACCCATCATATCTACCACAGTTGGTATTCGGGCGTTTCTCAATAGCTGGGTAATCTTCAAGGCCTCTACGAGTACATCCTGGTTCACAGGAGCAACATAGACCTCCGCGCCTAGATGCATCGCATCAAAGGCGCCCTTCTCCTCAAGGATAGGTACCAGCCTGTCTACGCCGAAGCTTACACCAGTGGCGCAGGTTGATTCACCGCCGAATAGCTCAACGATCTCATCGTATCGTCCACCACCAGCAATGCTGCCATATTTCTCGAAGCCCTTTGCTATTACCTCGTAGACTGGTCCAGTGTAGTAGTCTAGTCCACGTGCTAGGCTCAAGTCGACTGTGATGTACTCTGCGTAGCCAAAGCCTTTAGCGTACTCGTATAGTTTTGCGAGTGCTTCACAGCCTTTCACGCCTTTTGGGTAGTCTTGGAGCATTGTTTTTGCCATGGATAGTACTTCATCTGGGTTTCCTCTGAGGCTAAGCATGTCAAGTAGCTTGATGCTTGCTTCTTCATGGGGTGAGATTCCTTTTAGCTCCTCGATGACGCCATCGCGTCCTATCTTTGCTAGTTTATCAACTGCTCTAAAGGCTTCTAGGCTCTTCTCTTCTGGTATTCCTGCTAGTTGTATTATGCTTGATAGTATTCTTCTGTCATTGATGTTTATGATGTAGCCTTCAAAGCCTATCTTTGTCATGGCATCAACTACAGCACTCAGCACCTCAGCATCAGCAATACTGTCCTCGACACCAAAGATGTCTACATCGGCTTGCCAGAACTCTCTGAACCGTAGCTCGCTTGGGCGTTCGTATCTCCAGACGGGTCCAATGGCGTATCGTCTGAAGGGTAGCACTAGGTCACGATGTGAGGCCACCACACGTACGGTGCTTGCTGTAAGCTCAAAGCGGAGAGCAAGCTCTCGGTCTGATTTGTCTTTAAAATTGTATATCTGGTCAATGATATCATCCCCGCTTTTTATTTGAAGCATGTCTAGGTTCTCGAAAGCTGGAGTACCGAGTGGCTCGAAGCCATAAGCTTCGTATACTTCTCGTACCTGGTCGATTACCCAGTTTTTCTTCATCTGGTCGTCGGGGAGATAGTCCCGTGTACCTCGTGGTGGCTGGAACATAGGCACGTAAGAGTATGTTCAGCCAATAAAGTCTTACTCTTTGAGACTGGTTTCGACCCGTTCTTCTCCGCGTCCGGGATTCTTTCGCTTGAGCTTGATCTCGCCTATCTCACTGGTGTTCTTTACATGGGTTCCTGCACAGTGCATCTCTACTGGTCCGCATCTCCATGTACGTATACCCTCAGTATCAACTGTGATGGTTACTGGGTGCCCTTCAGTTAGGAACTTGTTTGTATCTTCTTCTACTTTCTTCAATGTTTCTGGGTCAAGCCTATCATCATGAGCATAATCCGCTCTATCTTTGTTCTCGTCAACATTGCTACCAGTACGTTTCATGTACCCAAAGTTTTCCCAAAGAAAATACTCCATCATGTGGCTTGCGCTGTGAAGTTTCATTATCTTGTATCTTCTGTCCCAGTCGATTAAGCCGTGAACAGTGTCTCATACATT
>JAOZIG010000439.1 GCA_026014515.1 Candidatus Bathyarchaeota archaeon
AGACTTTTTCTGGTCCTATATCGAAGTGGAAGTCCAGTGCTGTTTCTAAACCCACTAGGAGGCTTGGGTTTCCTGTGCCTCTCTGCCCAAGCCTGTACCCGTTGTCCGTGTGGTTGTCCCATTGGCTGCTTGCGAGGGTTGCCCAGACCTCGTCAGCCCGTTTTGGGTTGATGTATAGGAACCCGTTACCCGCAGGAGCCATCAGCCATTTGTGGGGGCTTCCATAGTAGGCGTCGCAGCCAATACGCTGTACATCTATTTTGATGTGTCCGGGTGTCTGGGCTCCGTCTACTACGCTGAATATGCCGTGTTCCGCTGCGAGTTTGGCTAGTTCGTGTGCTGGGAACTGGATTCCATGCGCTGAGCTGATGTGGGGGAAGCTCATGAGATATGTGTCTGGGGTGATGGCTTGCTCGAAGGCTGCTACTATCTCTGCTGGTCCATCGATGTTGCGTGGAATATTGACTAGGACGTGTCGTGATCCATGGCGTTTGCTGTGGAGTTCCCAACCGCTTCGTCCGCCGGGGTGTTCTATGTCTGTGGTGATTATCTCGGCGTCCTTGGGTATGGTTAAGCCGTTGGCGAGGAGGTTCATGCCCATGGTGGCGTTTTGGGTGAGGGCGATGTTAGTGTACGGTGTGTTGATGAGTTTGCCTAGTTTCTCCCTGATCTCCACGTAGGGTCCGTATCCTGATAATAGGGCTTGTCCACCTTCTCGCCAGTCTATGTGGGCTGCGTTGGTGTTTGCGGTAAGCACATGCTGGTACATGGCGTTGATGACGCGGATGGGTGATGCGCCTATTGTGCCTGTGTTGCAGTATGCCTCATCTGGTGGCATGGGGAACTGGGCTCGTAGTTCTTTCCAGTAGGTTGGTGAGTCCTGTTTTGGCATGGGTGGCGCGTTGGGAATTGACATGGTTTGGATCAGATATTTCTGTATTTAACAGGTATCCCGATGCGGTGGGTCTGTTTAATGTGTTTGGTAAATATTTTACTTATTGTATCTGTGTTCTAAAATGTAGAATTATATTGGTGATCCCTGTTTTGTGGCTCCATGGAGAAAGATAAGAGACTATTGATGATCCCAGTGTTTGGGGTTATCATAGTTGCAACAGTTTTCATAATGTATAGCCCGAGTAACCTGTTACCCATGACCATGGAGACTGTTGAGGTTACTGGTGTTGGGCTTCATCTTGCTGATGGTTCTAATGTGCTTCTTTTGGTGAGTATGAGTGTGGAGAATCCATCGAGTGTCCCTGTGACCATCACTGATGTTGATATTGAGTTGTTGGTTAATGGGGCGTTTTACGGTAGTCTTGTCTTGGGTGGTGGTGAGCAAGATGTTTTGCCGGGTGAGACTGTGAGCATTGTCCGTATTGTTCAGTTGATTGGGTCTCCAATTGGGTTTCAGTCTGAGGGAACAACGGAGCAGTACATGTTGGATATCAGCGCGGATGTTACTGGTGAGGCTAGTTCTCTTGGTTTATGGGCGTCACGGACGGTAACAGTTGAGCGCATGATGTCTTGGTATTATGACAGGAGTTAGCCTGTTTGTCTTCTTTAGATTGATTTATGGTCTGAAGTCTGTTGCGAAGATGAACCATGTGAAATCGGTTGTGGGTTCATCATTTATTGTGGGGTCTATGTGGGCTATACCTTTGATATAGTATACTGGTACAAGCCATTCCCCTGAGAAGTCTGTGTAGTAGGTTAGGGTTATCTCGTTGATGGTGAGGGGTGAGCCATGTGGTAGAAATTGAAGTATGCCGAATCCAAGTTCTGGGGTTGCGCTTTCCCCTCGTAGCATCATCTGTATTGCTTCTCGTGGGGTTACTGTGATATCGGTGTAGCCTTCGATGGTTAATATAGGTCTTCTTATCTCGCAGCTGGAGACCATGTACTGGCAGATGCTTACAGTGAAATCAGCGCCGGGTCCATGCAATGGTATACCGTCTAGCGTGTTCTGGTATCTTACACCTACTTCTCTGATGGTGTATGTTATTGGGGAGCTTGATGAGATGTGTGATGGTGCTACGCTTACCAGTGTATAGTTTACTGGTGTCTCGTCTACCCAGTATGGCTCTAGTTTTGCTAGGAATGTTTCCGCTGTCTCTATTACCTGTGTCCTGTTCCATTTGTTGAATGCGCCGGGGTCTGTGTGGTATAGTAGATCGTATTTTGTGATGAACTCTAGTCGTTGGTCGTCTTGTCTGAGGTAGGGGTTTATGTGGTTCTCGACGCTGTATGGTTCTTGGAACCCGAACACGTTCTCGGCTATCTCTCTGGCGTCGATTGCCTTGATGGGTATTGTGTGTTTTTTGGCGATGGGTATCTGGGCTGGTACTGTGGGTAGGGTGCAGTTTATTGATTCCAGTCCATATACGTGTGTGGCGTTTGAGAGGTTTTCAGTTTCTTCTACGATGGTGAAAAAGGTATTAACAGTGACTGGGTGTTGGTCTGGGTGCCATACCTTTTTTTCGAGTTTGTAGAGCCCGGGTTCAAGGTGAGTTAATGGGATGGGGTGTTCCCAGTTTTGCCCGGGGTAGATTCCTACTTGTTCGGCTGGGGTGATGTAGTCTTCTGGGTAGCTTTGGGTTTTTATCCATGTCTCGTTGATGTCTTTGTAGAGTGTTATTTCGCGGTCTGTTTCTAGCCAGTCTTCTGATAGGTTTTGTATTATTATCCATGCGGTGTGGTATGTGTGGTAGTATTTGGCGTCCATGTTGATTTCTACTTGGTCTATGGTTAGCTGTCTCGGCTCTCTTTCTACCGTATAGCTGTCTATGTAGTCTATCATGAGTACCGTGTATTGGTTTGTGTCCCAGCCCGTGTAGTTGTAGATGGTTCCCTTGATGTGGATGGTCTGTGCGTCTTGAACCTGTCGCAGTTGAAGTGTTTCAGGGTCTGTTGTTAGGGGGATTGGGTATTTGATGGGGTTGTGGTTTTGGTCAACGAATATCAGGGTCTCTGGGTCAGCGGGGGTGCGTCTCATGACCTGTAGTCCTGTTATGTTGGTGTATCCTCGTAGCTCTATTGTTGACTCGTTGTTTTTTACTGGGAACAGTATTGGGGTTGGTTCTCCTAGGTATTCATGGTATCCTAGGCTGGTTTGGAGTGGTAGTGGGTCGGGTTCTGTGATTTCGTTGTCTGATGTGTACTGTATTTGGGGTTGGGTTGTTGTCGGGGGTGTGTTTGTATGGGCTCCGTAGCCGATTATGATTATCATTAGGGTTATTATTGCTAGGTAGTTGAGTCGTAGCCACTTGTTATTCAATTCTAAGTATTATCTGTGTGTTATTGTATTTAGTACTAAAGAATAGAACAGTAATCAGGCGGTCGTCAACCTTTCTTAACTAATTTGATCTAGTTCCATTTGTTACCTGAAAATAAAGTTTTAATGAACAGGGTCAGTATTTCTACGGTATGTCCGGTGAAGTGCCTGCGTATCCAGTTGGTGGCTCATCATCAAGTTTCCTGTTGGAATTGATTCTTGAGACTTTAAGGAGCCCTGAACGGCGACGGAAACTGATTATCGCCTTGGTTTTTATTGTTGGGGTTTATCTGGTAATTGCTAACGCTGGTGAGATGGAATCAAGAAGAGTGAAGTTTGTAGGGCATAACATCCAAGGTTATGGGTGGTTTACTACTGGAACCTTCACCGTGTATACTGATCCTCGGGATAAGGAGCTTACCGAGTTCAAGGTTTTTATTCATAGTATTGGTACTTGGAGACCAGAGTTTGATTATGAGGATACATCCGGGTGGTATGTTATCACGTACCGGAAGACCTTAATTGGTAACAAGTTGATCACTGTAGAGCCGACTAACTGATTATGTGTATTTAGTTGGTTTTTATTATGTAGAAGGTTACTGTGAACTGGTCTACCCATTCATGGGTTTCTCGATCATAGTTGTCTGTGAGCATGATTTGTTTGGTGATCCTGTATACGCCGTCATCGAAGGGGAATCTTTCTTCACGAGTTGTGGTGCTGTTTCGTTCCGCATAGTATAGTATGTCTGGCCAGACCCAGTTCAGGTTCTGTTCCACCCATTCTCCTGATACGTGTTTTTCCGCTAGCCAGTAGGAGCCCCAGTACAGTGGTTTGTCTCGGTTGTTTTCGTAGGTGATCGTGAATGTGTCGCCGGTGATGATATGTGATTCGGGGTATATTTTCACGTTTTCACCCGCTGGGAGTCCAGTGTAGTTTACTGTTTCTAATGCTGTGGGTATCCAGAATTTGAGTCCCTCTGTGTAGTAGTTTATGGAGGAGTCTGGGCTGGTGACGTTTAATATGAGTATCTGATTTAGGTTGTCGCATCTTACTTGGATCTTGAATCGTCCTGTTCTCCTCTGTGTGTAGTTTAATGTCGTGAGATAGTGTGAGTCATATGATTCGATTATTATTGTCTGGTCTCTTCCATTTACAGGGGTTATTCCTACTACCTCACTTCCAAAGTGGTTGACGGTTACTTGGTTGTGGGTTATGTTGTTTGGTATGGTTACTTGTACCTTGTATGGGTGGTTGTTGGTGAGGTAGATGTTGACGATGGCTGATTCTCCGACAGTGTAATCTGTTTTACTTGATGTTAGGGTTAGTTCGAGTTCTTTGATCTGCGCTGTCTCGTAGTCTGGTGCATTGATGGCTGATGTGGCTATGATTAGTACTAGGAGTGCAACGATGGAGCCATAGACGATCTTCATGAGACTGGGCATTATTGTACTTTGAATAGTTACATGAAAATAAAGTTTAGTTGAACTATTTTATCTGACTTTGATGTTTATATCGTTTATACTATAATTTTTTATAATAATAAAACACAGCCTTTTATTTACAGGTGAATGTATGAAGAAAAAACTAGTTTTACTGATATTACTCTCAACGCTTGCTTTACCGATGGTGTCTGCAAAGAAACCAGATTAT
>JAOZIG010000033.1 GCA_026014515.1 Candidatus Bathyarchaeota archaeon
CAACACGCATACGACAGACCCGGGAACCCCATATCGCCACAACGTGTCACAACTGTGGAAACATCGCCCGCAGACCCATCAAGAGGAAACAGAAATGATCACACTCATCAGCATCGGAATAAACAGTCACCAAGACCTCAGCCTACGAGGCATCCAAGCAGCAAAAGAAGCAGACAAAGTCTACGCCGAAACATACACAATGAAACTAGACACCACGATACCTGAGCTTGAAGAAACCATCGGCAAACCTATCACACCTCTTAAACGCAATGGCATGGAGGAGCAGGCAGACCAACTACTCAGTGAGGCAAAGACAAGCAATATCGCCATACTCGTAGGTGGGGATGCTTTGAGTGCCACCACTCACATCAGTCTGATTCTGGATGCCCGCGAGGATGGAATTGAGACCAAGATAATACATGGATCAAGCATATTCACATCCATCACTGACACAGGGCTCAGCATATACAAGTTCGGGAAAACCGTTACAATACCCCTCCCAGAGAAAGGACCAGTAGACACCGCCATACGCACCATCAAGGAAAACTATGAAAACGGACTCCACACGCTAATCCTCCTTGACCTCAACATGGCTGAGGAAAAATACCTCACCATACCCCACGCCATCCAACGCCTCATAGACACAGGAGAGTTCAACCCAGAAACACTACTGGTAGGCGCAGCCCGCCTAGGAAGCAGGTTCCCAGTCATAAAAGCAGACTCAGCAGCAAGCCTACTACACTATGATTTCGGTGAACCACCTCATACCATTATCGCTCCCGGGAAACTCCACTTCATGGAGGAAGAGGCCTTGGAGGCACTAGCCGGTTGCCCGAGAAAGGTGATCCAGAGTCATAAACCAGTAGGTGAGACTGATAGGCTCATCACCAAGTACTCTGTGGGGTGCAGAAAAGTACTGGACATGCTTGAGAAAAGAAACCTACCAGTGGAGGTTACCGCTGAGCAGGTGGATGAGCTTCTGAAACATACTGAGAACTATCTCTATGATGCCGAGTATTACCGTGTGGATAAACGAGCCACAGCCTTGACTTGTGTAGCGTACGCTGAGGGTATACTGGATGCTTTGAAGCTGTTGGGTATCGTTGATTTTGAGTGGTGACACTGATAGGTATTATTGATGCCGATGATTCTATGCGAAAACTTTAAACTAAATATATATCCCCGTAAGCTGTGAATCTACGCCGGACCTTTCTTCTCGCAATCACATTAATACCCCTGATTCTATCAGTGGGAGTAGTTGTCTACAGGCAATACATACTATTACCAAGCTATATTGAGACAGAGAACCAGCTTATCGAACGCGAGATAGGCATTATCAATGGCTATGTTGATCACACCGTGAAGACTCTTGATGTGATAAACTGGGACTGGGCAAACTGGGATGACACCTATGATTATATGCAAACAGGAAACAATGATTACATCTCTTCAAATATGGTAACAGGCACATTCACAGACTCAGGCATCAACATAATTCTCCTCCAAAACAACGCAACAGACACGGTATACGGTAGACACGTGGATACAGAAACAGGAAACGATCTACCTATACCTGAAGAAATACTTAGTTTCCCGTTGTTCAACGCCTCTGGGCTGCTGGTAGCTGGAGATGATGTCTTTATCATATCATCAAAACATATTCTCACAAGCAACGACACAGGACCAGCCATGGGTCGAATGATAATGGCACAGACGATAGATGAAGAGTATATTGGTGAAATCGCGGAGCTAACACAGTTAAAAACCCAATACGTCTACTCTACCCTATCTGAGACCAAGATCATCCGGGTGAATAACTCAAAGTTATCCACAGAGTTCCCGGTTTATGATTATCAAGGTGATGTAGCTTTCAGGATACGCTTCGACTTTGATAGAACCCTCTACTATAACGGGTTCCAGAATAGCCTCATCTTACTAGTATACATCGCTGTCTTCAGTGCAATAGTGGGTGTAGTCTCTATCTATATCGCTGACACCCGTATACTGAAACGAATAAGTGACCTATCAAACGAGTTGGATGATATATCCAAGAACCATACCCTCTCAGATAGACTGCCGCCACAAAAAGAAGACGAGATCGGGTCACTTGTAGATAACATCAATAATATGCTGGAAAGCCTCGAAGACTCCGCGAACCTTGAGCTAAGACACAAGGAGGAGCTGCTCAGGATCAGGGAACGATACGCGGTTAACCTCATTGAGGGAACCAAAAACATCGCTGAGAGCCTAAATAGTAAAATAGAGAAGCCTTTGCAGGCGTTAAAGAACGCTAATTACCTCTTGGAAAAGGCTTATCCTGATGAAAAAGACCTTCAAATGCTCTATCATACCTCCACCAAGAACATCGAGAAAGCAGTAAACGAGATCAATTATAGTCTACCACAAGAAGAGATAGTTTTCAGACCCTTTGACATCAACGAGACCATTGAAAAGGTTCTTGGAAGAAGACCAAAAACAGAACACAGGTATGTCAAGCTCTATGAGGACAAGTTCCATGTGATCAACGGGGATCAGAACCTGATTCATACTGGTGTCATGCTTCTTCTCAGCTTGATCGAGGAAAAATGCAGCCAAGATACATCAATCAGCATTGATATCAGGGAAAATGAGGGCATCGATCTCGTGATCCAGACATCAAAGAAGTGTATTGTGGGAAACCCCTTTGATGGTGATGATGAGTCTGAGCCATGCTTTGAGTATGTGTATCTTAACGAGGTAATAAGCAGCCATAATGGCTCAATAAACTATGAGAGTATAGATGGCAACAAGTTCATAATTCATCTACCAAATAACTAACTCTGCTACCACACGAAGTAAACCTTTTAGGGCATACTTGGGTTCGATGGGTTGATGACAACAGTACTCGCGGCAGGTGTTTTTGACCTACTCCACTATGGACACATACGGTACCTTGAAGAAGCAAAAAAAATCGGTGGAGAAAACGCAAGACTAGTGGTTATAGTAGCCCGAGACGAGACAGTACGCAGCATGAAAGGCAGCGACCCCATTATCCCCGAGGACCAGCGTAGAGCAGTAATCGAGGCACTGAAGGTGGTTGACGAGGCGCTACTTGGGTTTGAGAACATGGACCTAGCCAGAGTATTGATGCAGGTTAAACCGGATATTGTTGTAGTGGGCCATGATCAAGAAGCCATCAAGGCACAGGTGGAAAAGATCAACAAGGCACGCGAGATGCACATCAAGATCATCCAGATAAAACAGTTCGGCGCAGACGATCTAAACAGTAGTAGTAAGATTAAGAGTCGGATCGTCGAAGGGGCAAGAAAGAAACTTTAACCTTATCCCCATCAGCCAGCTCCATTTTACGTCGTAGATAGTATGGTGAGATTATCTCCATCACCCCATAATCATGTATACTACGCTCAGCCACTATTAACGCACCTTCGATCTCATTGTTTATCATACATGGGAAACAGTGGGCGGCGCCAAAACTTCTCTCCCCATCCTTGAAACCTTCAAGTCTGATATATTCGCCTCTCTCAAGAAGCCTACGTTTATCATAGTCTTCCTCATCGATCCTAACGTTTAGGGTGCCCGGGAATGGCTCGAAGCCTAGGCGTTCAACTATCTGGTTATGATAGCCTTCCTTGCTGATGTAATAGGCTCCCTCGAATAAGCCGCTGACTACGATACCGTCAAACTCTATGGTCTGGGCTTCCTTGCCCTCCAGATACCATTTCAACTCCTTTAGGACTAGGTCTAGCTCAGCTTGTCCATGTCCAGTGATTTTGATCTTGCTTCCTTCTGGGGCTATGGTGCGTTCGATGAGGTTCTCTGATTCAAGCAGTTGGAGGTGTCGGCTTGCGCTTTGCTGGCTTCCCCCCATTTCCTCGCTTAGCTGTGTTGTGCTTATCTTGATGGCTGTTTTTGTTGCTCCTAGTCGCATCAGTGTGTATAGTGTGAACCATAGGTGGGGCTTGATCTGGACTGTCAACTTGGTTAACCATCAAGCTAAAAACTGGTATATAATATTTTTTGGGTAAGAAAAAAACTAGCCCTTCGCAACCGCGATGGGCACACTCATCATAACCTTCTCAGCCAAACCAACATCGTGGCTTACCTGAGCCACCATGTGTACATCCTTGTAGCTGTCAGGGCTTTCCTCTTCAACGATCCTGCCGCTGGCTGCCTTTACGACTATACCTTTGTTCTTTAGGTCGTTGATGATGTGGCGTGCATCAAACTTACGTCGTGCTCCTGCTCTGCTTAGGACTCTTCCTGCTCCGTGGGCTGTGCTGGCGAAGCTGAGTTCCTCGCCTTTCTCTGTTCCCTTGAGTAGGTAGCTTGCTGTTCCCATGGTGCCTACGAGTAGCACTGGTTGCCCAGTGGCTCTGTAGTCCTGTGGTAGGTCTTTGCGTCCGGGTCCAAAGGCTCTTGCGGCTCCTTTACGGTGTACCACGGTTTGCACCCGTTTCCCATCAACGGTGTGTTCTTCTTTCTTGGCTGTGTTGTGGGTCATGCCATAGACTAGGTCCATTCCCATGTCCTCGGAGCTCTGCTTGAAGATATGCTCAAAGGCGGTTCGTACCTGATGCATGATTATGTGGCGGTTGATGAACGCCCAGTTGATGGCACAGCTCATGGCCTCATAATAGTCCTGTGCCTCTCGGCTGTTCAGGGGGGCGCATGCGAGTTCCCTTGCGGGTAGCCTGATCCCGTATTTTCGGGTGGCTTCTTCCATCACACGGATGTAGTCTGTGGCGATCTGGTGTCCGAAGCCTCTGCTGCCTGTGTGAACCCATACCACTACTTGGTCTGGGTCTGTGACCCCATAGACCTTGGCAGCCTCTTTATCGAATACCTCGGATACCCTTGCAATCTCAAGGAAGTGGTTTCCAGCGCCTAGGGTACCTAGCTGTGA
>JAOZIG010000289.1 GCA_026014515.1 Candidatus Bathyarchaeota archaeon
TATTCACTCAGGCTGTCTAGGAATTTAGTGATCTTTGTGAAGAAGTCTGCACCTTCTCCTGTAATGGGGTGGCTCAGGTAGACTGTTTCCTTGCTGGGCTTGTAGACAAGGTCACGTACAATCTCTGGTCCGTTTTCAAACGCCACTAGCTGTATCTTTCGTTTTGGCGTGAATGCCTCTGCGAGGCGGTATACTCCGCTTACTTCTTCTCTGCGCCAGTTGGCTATCTCACCCAAGGTGTATTTGTGGTCTTGCCACTGGGGGTCTTCGCTTAGCCTGTCCCTGACTCGTACTATGTCATCAAAGACAATTACGAACATATCTGGGTTCAGTAGCTGTACATCTTCTTCTGTGAGTCCGTTGAACCTGTTGCCTTTCCACTCGAAGTGGACTGGGCTGCTGATGACATGAACTCCTCCGTTTTTGTTGATCTCGTGGTTGATCTTCTGTACTGCCTTGAGTCTGTACTGCTCCATCTTCTCAGGCTGGCTGTCATAAAAGTCTAGGATGTTGATCTTTGTGAGGTTTGTATTGTCTAGTTTTGCTTCCTCAACAATATACTCGAATAAGTGATGGTAGCCGAAGCTAGCAATCTCTTTTAGCTCCCTTAGTAAATCGTCCCTACCGTTCCCCGGAGGACCGTTGAAAATAATTACACGCTTTTGATTCGACATAAAGAATCAATGGAGTTTACATGGTTAAAATGTAACGGTAAATTGAACCAAATATGTAAAAAAGAAGGTTAGACGTCACCATTCTGCTCTATTTTGGTATCCTCATATGGTGCTGCTACTCGTCTGTAGAACTCGTGTTGTACGCATTCGAGCACGCCCATGGCTTTGTTGATATGATAGTATCTGAGGGGGTAAACTTCCTTGATGACCTTGGTGATCACGTAGTTTAGGTGTCCGTCTATGCTCTCTGGTGGATTCTTCTTAAGAAGCTCAGTTAGTTCCGCTAATACCTTGTCGTATTGGGGTCTGTCTTCTGCTGCTATGTATGGCATAATATTTCATTGCTTGTTGAGGGTATAGGGTTTACCCCTGAGTAACCAGTTTTTGATCAACTTTTTCCAGTATCTTAAACTAAAATGATCACCCTATAGAAGTAAACGAAAAGGAATGATAGGACAAGAACAGAAATTCGTAGCAGAGGAGCACCCTGAAGGCGATAAATTCCAGTTGATGATGCTGGGGGTGTTTCTCGCAATATGGATAACAGACTCATTCATAGTAAGAACAACCATACTAGCTTCCCTTGGACCATGGTATTTACGAACAGCTGCAGGAGCACTGGTTGTTTTGGCGGGATTGTATCTTGTTGACGCGGCTCATAAACTGGTGATTGACTCAGGTGAGCTACGGTTAATTGATTGGGGTGTCTACTCCTTATCCAGGCATCCCATGTATCTTGGGATTATGTTGGTGTATCTCGGATTAGCTGTTTCAACGGTATCAACTGCGTCACTATTGATCCTTGTGGGTATCTTCTATGTCTATGATAGAATCGCAGACTATGAAGAAGCCAGAATATTGGAGGTCATGGGTGAGAGATACTCTGAGTACCGGGAGAGAACCCGTCGATGGTTGGTCGTTTAAGATGGTTGAAGTGACCAAGCGAATAGAAGAGAAAACATCAAGGATGGCGGAATACACCTGTTCTTCAAGGGCGTCATCATACTGCGAGAAATCAGATTTCTATCACAGCGAGGACTATGTTGCAGCTAAGATGGTGCCATGGTTCGTGAGACTGTTAATCAAGAACGGGTTCATCAGAAAATCACTGTTATCCGTGATGGCTCCCAAAGGCGCCTACGAGTATGTAATAGCCCGAACCAAATACATTGACGCTGTCTTCGATCAGGCTGTCTCGGATGGTGTTGAACAGGTCTTGATTTTCGGGGCAGGGTTTGACTCCAGAAGCATCAGGCTTCTCCCCAATGACAGCCCTGTTAAGGTCTTTGAGGTTGATGCACCGGTCACACAGCAAGCCAAGATGAACCGACTAGAAGAGATAGGCATAGGATTACCCGAGAATACTGTGTATGTGGGTGTTGATTTTAACAAGGAGGCCCCGGAGCAGAGGCTCGTAGAGAATGGGTTCCAGTATGGTAAACATTGTCTCTTCATCCTTGAGGGCTTGTTGATGTATCTTGATGAGGATGCTGTTGACGAGACCATGAACCTCATCAAGCGAATAAATGGACCAGAGAGCAGAATCGTGTTTGATTACATCTACTCATCAGTACTAAGACACGAAGAGAAACACTATGGAGATGAGGATCTCCATAAGAACGTCGAGGATGTAGGAGAGCCTTGGGGCTTTGGAGTAGAAGAAGGCAGTATAGGCGAGTATCTCAGTGAACATGGGTTCCGGATAGTAGAGGAGCTTGATGGAGCTATGCTTGATAAACGGTACTTCACAGACTCATATGGTAAGCTGGTGGGTAGGGTAAACGGCTCCCATAGCATTGTACTGGCAGAGCCTATCTAGTGATGGTTATTCTGTCTTTACCTTGAATTTGACTAGCTCGGTGCCGTCCTCGTTGAACCAGAAAACTCCATTGAATTTCTTATCTTCTATGAGCAAAGGCAGCCAGTGTATATCATCTTGCCACATCTGGTCATATGGTATCTCGTCTATTTTCCACCATCTAAGTTCGCCTTCATCATTTGGCGTTAGCTTACCTGTATATTCTGTGACTCTGAAAATGTATACGGTCCAGTTTGGCTCAGGTCTTTCCCCGAAGTAGAAATCAATACACCCCATCTGTTTTGGGTCCAATATTGTGAGTCCTGTCTCTTCCTTTATTTCTCTGATTACGCCTTCAATTGGGGTCTCGTTTGGTTTGAGTTTGCCTCCGGGTCCATTCCATTTACCTTCGCCGAATCTGCCTGGTGCTTTGTATTGGAGTAGTATTTGGTTGTCTTTGATTATCTCGCAGATTGTGGCTCGTATCATTGGGGTTATGTTGTTTTTCATAGATTTAATGTGTCGGTGTTCTTAGCTTTCACTGATAATAATTAAACACTCATACGGCATTCTATATTCATGAAGTTAATCATAACCGCTGCAATCACAGGTGGCGAACCAGTACACCGAGGAATGACCCCCTATGTACCCACCACAGTGGACGAGATCACCGAAGAGGCTGTGAAATGCTGGGAGGTAGGAGCCAGCATAGTACATCTTCACGCTAAAGAGCCTAACACAGGTAAGCCTCACCCAGACCCAAACCCCGTTCTTGGAGCATACGTTGACCAGATTCAGAAGAAGACCAACCTCATCTGTAACGTAACCACAGGCGGAGGAAGAAGAGCCTCTGATGAGGCCCTTGACCGCATGATCGAGCAACGATGCAAGCTGGGGCAGGAGATGATGTCCATGAATGTTGGTACCATCAACCTCTGGACGCCACCCTATGAGGGCGTTTTCATGAATGATGTTCCAAGAATAACCCGCTGGGCGGGATACATGAAAGACCACGGTATCAAGCCAGAGCTTGAGGTATACGATACCGGTATGATAAACACAGCCAAGCTACTCAGCAGCCAAGACGTCTTCGAACAACCCATCCATATTCAGTTCGTCATGGTGGGTAAGACAGGGTTCTCCCCCACACCAAAGATGTTGATCTATTGTGTGGAGGAGCTTGAACCAGAGTGGACATGGAGTGTATGCAGCCTTGGAAGAACAGAGTTACCCATGTGCGCGGTAGCAATGACTCTAGGAGGACATACCCGGATAGGCATGGAGGATAATATCTATCTCAAACGCGGTGAGTTGTTGAAGAGTAATGCTCAGCTTGTGGAGCGAATTGTGGCGTTAGCTGATGCCTTGAACATTGATGTTGCTTCTCCTGATGAGGCTCGTAAGATTCTTGGTTTGGGAAAGTAACCTTCTCCCAACTTATGTTGAATAAAAGCTTCGTCATCTAATCCTCTGTTATTAAACACAATAGTATCTTACCAGAAGACAGCCTAAGTGGTCCAAACAAACACTATATTTGCTGTTTTGTAAAATATTTTTTTCAGAAAACATTAAACCAATACCTGTTAACTGGTTCTTGTGTATCGTGAAGGAGAGAAAATCATAGCATTAACGCTGGGACTTGTTTTTCTAGTCGTATTCTTTTCCCCTGAAACCACTGTATCTGAGCTTTCTGGTCAAGAAGTTGAGATAGTGGTCATCAGTCCAACATTAGATGATCACCCGAAATACGAGTACCTTGCGAGACTAGCTGAACATGATCTAAACCAGTACTGTAGCATGTCTGGGCATAATACCTCGTTTAGATTCGAGTTATTTTCCGCAAACCGCAGTATGGCACAGCATTATGAGATTTTGTTCGACAAGCACTTTGAGGGGTTTGGTCTCTTTGTTGGCGGTGGCTGGTCTTCCTATTTATTCATCTTGTATTCATTTATCGAAGATAACCGAGTTCTTATCGTGAGTCCAAGTGCCAAGAACCCCCAGTTAGCATTGGATGATTACATCTACTTATTGAGCATACAGGATTTTGATTCATCTGAGATAGTGGCGCATGCAGCACTAGACTATGGTATCAACAAGATGCTAGTCATTGAACGAGGTGACTCATGGGGTGAAGCCTTAGGTGATGAGTTCAACGAGATCTATAATGAGCTATGTGGCGAGACTATTGGACGAATACGCTACCAATTAGACAGTGAAAACGGGATTCTTGATAGCCTGTCTGAAGCAGAACAAGTTATACATGAAGCGATATTGGAGTCACCGAACTCAACATTCGGCGTTTTTCTCTTGGCTTTTAGCGAATCCGTTGACATATTTCAAGAACTGGAATCCTATCCCACATTATCTGGAGTCACTTGGTTTGGTCACGAGTTACTG
>JAOZIG010000004.1 GCA_026014515.1 Candidatus Bathyarchaeota archaeon
TTGAACTCGTCACCCATCACCATATCAGCGTAAAGTAGCTGACCATACTGGCTTGTCCTGCTGTGGAAAGGTAGCTGAACAACTAGTCCATCCTTGGCTAGACTGCTTGCGACTTCTCCAAGCTCTCCGCTCATGTATGTTTCTAGTAGTACTGCCTCGGGGGTATAACCCATCTCGGTTAGTACCTCGTAGCTGAGGATCAGTGTCCTGCTGATGGCTGGTGCGATAAAGTGCTCGCTGAAGTGGTCTAGTTCAGTCTCTTCTGCGACTGTGATCTCCATGGCTCCGACACGTGTTGCACCGATTGCCTTACAGAGTGCTAGTACACGTTCCTGTGCCTTGCCTGTTGCGTCTTGGTGTGCGTAGAAGAATACGGGTGCGCCGCTCTTCTTCTCGTACAGCTCACGTACGAATTTACCAACCATTCTGGGTGCGACCATCAATACGTCGATGTCGTCCCTTGGCCATAGGAAACCATAGTGGAGGTTGTAGCCGTGGGCGAAAACAATGGCATCTCCCTTGTCTAGGTTTGGCTCGATGTGCTCTTTGTATACCTGTGGCTGGATCTCGTCTGGTAGTAGAATGAAGACAATGCTTGATTTCTTGACTGCCTCTGGGATGAGGTATGTCTCGAATCCGTCTTCTTTTGCCTGGTCGTAGCTTCTGTCTTTGATGTTGCCGACGACGACCTTTAGCCCGCTGTCCCTCATGTTGAGGGCTTGGCTTCTTCCCTGGTTGCCGTAGCCGATTACTGCGATGACCTCGTCCTTGAGGACGCTGAGGTCCGCGTCGCTGTCATGATAAATATTTACCATTATTGTTCAGGGCTCATTGGTACGGGAGTCGTTAAAAACATGCTGATAATACTATGGATAGGATGGACCATTGACCACACTTAATGCCGTTGCCTATATTGTTTCAGGAGCAATCGAGATATTATTACCCATTGGACTGGGACTATACTTTACACGCAAATTTGGAACTAGTTGGAAGAGTTGGTTTGTGGGCGCCATGATGTTTCTCATCAGCCTCGTACGGCTCCCTGTAAACAACTTCGCAAACAATGTGATTGCTTCAGGTGAGATTACTTACACCACGTATCTGATGATCTATCTTGTTGCGTCATTAACAGCGGGTTTGTTTGAGGAGACTGCACGGTATATCGGGCTAAGGTATCTAATCAAGAAGGAAGAATATGCGGAGGGAATAACCTATGGCGCGGGACACGGTGGTATCGAGTCCATCCTCGTGGTAGGAATCAATGTGTTAACCATAGGTTTCATCCTTTTACTGAACCCAGAGTCTCTCACAGAGATGCAGTTATACTCTATCACATCAATGCCATGGTATCTACCACTCTTAGGGGCATATGAGAGGGTGATTTCTATAGCCATTCATATCAGCTTGTCAGTGATGGTGCTTGAAACCATCAGAGCCAAGAACCTAAAATACTATCTCTTAGCGGTTGTAATCCACACAGCCATTGATTATCTATCGACTTCAGCGTCAACCTACAGCATACTATACTCAGAACTAGTACTGACTGGATTCGCAATAGGATTAACCCAGTGGGCGTACGGGAAAATCAAACAAGAGCTTATAGATGATACGGCTTCCCCTCAGCCTTAACCGCGTCAGGAAGCTTTTCACTCCATTTCTCAAGCCATGCAAGGTCTTTCTCTTGGTCTCTTAGATCATCAGGCATAAGCTCTGGGATGGTCTCAACTGAGCTACCTATGGGATACCAGCGTCCACACTCAGGGCACCTGAGTAAACCTTCCTCGACCTCAATCAGGTTGAGGTACCTGTATAATACATCCATTCCCTCAGGATATCTATCGAGCAGGTTTTGAGCTGATTTATCTTCTTCATATTCGAGTCTGTTTAGGAACTTGAATACATCAACGAGAAGCTCAGCTGTATGCATTGACTCAGATTGGTCCTTGATCTCTTTCAATGAAGCCACGCTGATGGTTCCATCCTCTATCTGTTTCGCTAGGTGCGTATACTGTTTCTGGAAGTACTGGCTTGGTTTGCCTGCTTCCTTGTTTATCTTGTCAAGTTCCTCGTCACTGGTCTCCCATGTGTAGAAGTATGCTTCCAGTGGATGGTATTTGTCTATTGGACACGCTAGAACGTTTAGTAGCCATGGCTTCAAATTGATCGAGAATACTTGAGGCTAGGCACATAAAAAACAATACCCCAAATAGGGGGGAGGGGGGGGTACCAGAATCCCAGCCATAATCAGCCTTCTTTAGACGAAACCAACCCCAGAACCACCCAGATCAACCATGATATGATGACAAAAAGCGTCACCTTAACGCAGAAATAAGCACCTATAACAGGAATAAAACTACTTGAAGAGAGGATACTTCTTCAGGTTCGGGAAAGCTGATTTCGCGAATCTCATCCTTTTCCTATCAGCTTTGAGCCAGTTATACATATCCCAGAAGTTCTTACCCCATTTCTCGGTACGATCCTCTAACGGGGTATAACCAATATTTCTTAACTCATTGGTATAGGCAAGCTCCACCAGTTCCTGTGCTCTACCCTCGATCTTACCGCGCTCAATAACCTCTTCACCATATTTCTCGATAAGCGCCTCTGAGGCTACGTTCAATATATCACCGGTACAGATGATGACTTTCTCGTTCTCACGTAGCGCCAGCCTCTCCACTAGCTCAATGGCTATCCGTTTAGCCTCCACGAGATGGGTCTTGTCTTTATACAGTGGCATCTGGAAATGCTTGGTCGCGATGAGGTCATAGATGAAAACATCATCCTCCTCACGGTAGGCTCCGATTACTGTTCCAAATAACAGGTCTCCACTACCCGCGTCATCAATGAGAATAGTCAAAAGCGATTACCCTTGCAGCTTCTTGACAATCTCTTGTGCCTTAGGGAACCTTATCTCGCCTGAATCAACTAGCTCAGCGACAGCCTTCTCGATCATATCAGCCGAAGCGCCAGCCATAACCACAAGGTTACGTGCATGCAGCCTCATATGCCCCTGCTGAATACCCTCTTGTGTTAATGCTCTGAGTGCTCCGAGGTTCTGGGCAAGTCCAACGGCACACATTACTTCTCCGAGTTCAACCGCCTTGTCTACACCCAATATCTTACGTGCGATCTGTGCCATGGGGTGGCTCCGTGTAGCTCCACCCACTAAACCTACAGCCATAGGTAGGGTCATCTCGCCTGTGAGGTCACCGTTAGCGTCCTTACCCCACTTGCTCATGCTTCGGTATTGATTATCTTTAACACAGTAGCTGTGGGCACCCGCCTCAATGGCTCTGTGATCCTGTGCAAAGGCTAATGCGACAGCAGCGATTCCATTCATTATTCCCTTGTTATGGGTGGCTGCACGGTATGGATCAGCGTCAGCGAAAGCCCAAGCCGCCACAATATTATCAACTGCCTTTTCTCCACCAATATCCTCTGATTTAACCTTACACTTGACAGTGACAAGACGCCTATCAGCGAGGTTACTGATGATCCTAAGTAGGCTTCTTCCACCAGTAAGCTCCGCCATAGTAGGGGCAAGTGCCTCCGCCATAGTGTTTACTGCGTTTGCACCCATAGCGTCACGACAGTCTACAATCAGGTGAACGATAAGCATTGGACCAATAGCTGTCTCCATTGGTCTCAGTTCGATGTCTTTTGCTCCGCCACCGAATTTCACAAGCACCGGGTCAAGCTCGTTAGCAACCTCAAGTAGCTTCTCCTTGTTCTCCTCTAATGTCTCGATGGCTTTATCCATGTCTGGGATTTCAAGAATCTGCACCTGACCAATCATAATTGGGTCAGTGGCTGTAGCTACCACGCCTTCACCTTCACGCATGAGACGAGCCATATTGCTTGCAGCCGCTACTACGCTGGGCTCCTCACCCGCCATGGGCACAAGGTAATCGTTTCCGTTTACCCTGAAGTTTACAGCTACACTGAATGGATACGCGATGCTTCCTACCACGTTCTCTGTCATCCTGTCGGCGGCGTCAATGCTTAGTCCGCCGTCGCTCTTGAGAACCTTTACGTCTTCTTCTGTGAGTCCGCATCTTTCTGCTATGATCTTGATTCTTTCTTCAACTGGTTTTTTATAAAAACCCGATATTCTGCTTGAGAATTCTGAGGCCATATTGTTTTCCTCGATTTGTTGAAAGGAGCGCCTCGACGAGATTTAACTATTTTCACTCCTCTCCGTTTGTTAGGCAAGTCTATTTTCGCATCTGCACGTAGGGAAAACTTTAATGCTATCATATGTTCGATACTGCGTCTAGGAGCCTATTCAAGTGTCAACAAATCGGTTGAGTTGGGTCTCAGTCGGCGGAACCTTCGATGTAATGCACAAAGGACACTGGTTCCTCCTCGAAGAGACCTTCAACGTCGGCGATATGGCTATCGTCGGCATCACAACTGATGAGTTCGTTGCTTCAATGAAGAAACATCACAAAGTTGACACCTACAAGAACAGGGTCTCCGATGTCCGGGAGTTCCTCAAAGAGAAAGGATACCTAGACAGGGCAAAAATTGTGCCTTTGAATGATCCTTTTGGTCCCACTATTGACAGCGATGATATTGAAGGGATAATTGTTAGTGAGGAGACAGAGGTAACCGCTGAAGTAATCAACAAGATGCGGGTCGCGCGCGGAAAAAAACCATTACTGATCTTTGTAATCACCATGGTTTTAGCGGATGACGGTAAACCCATCAGCAGCACCCGTGTTCGCAAACAAGAAGTAGACCGCTTTGGTAGGCTCATTGGTTAGCATTTTCAGGTAGGTCTCTACTGCAGTACCCTAGCCAATCATTTTAACCTGTAACCATGAAGCAGGCGTATGGGTCACAATGGCTCCGCTGTGTTACCGC
>JAOZIG010000477.1 GCA_026014515.1 Candidatus Bathyarchaeota archaeon
GTGGGCATACCCTGCCACAGATAGCTGGTAACGCGTTGAACTCCTTGACTTTCTTGGCTGCGTCGATGAATTTCTCCTCTTTGATTAACGCGATGAACGCGGGTATGTCGATGTTTACTGGACATCCTTTGCGGCACTGGGGGTTCTTGCATTGGAGACAACGTGCTGCCTCTTCAAGTGCTAGCTCTTTGGTGTATCCTTGGGCTACTTCATCAAAGTTTTTGACACGTTCTTCGGCTGATTGTTTCGGCATATCTGTTGCTGGTTTATTAAACGCTGCAGCCATTACTGCTCATCCTCCAGTTTTTTTACAACCATGGCAATCTTCTCCTGCGGGTTGTATACTCTCATCCTCATGATGAGCTCATCAAAATCCACCTTATGCCCATCAAACTCGGGACCATCAACACAACTAAACAAGGTACTTCCACCGACAGTAACCCTGCATGCTCCACACATACCCATTCCGTCCACCATGATTGGGAACAGGTTAACGTTAGTTGGAATGCCAAGGGGCTTAGTCATCTCGCTGAGGTGCTTCTGTAGGCTTGTGGGTCCGATGGTGAATACGTGGTCATACTTGTTTTTCTCTAGAAGCTCTTTAACGATACCCATGCCTTCCTCACCGTAGCTGCCGTCATCAGTGCTGATATAGGTCTCATCGGCAACTGCTTTCGCCTCATCTTCAAGCATTACATGGTCCTTGTTACGGAAACCAAAAACAGCGGTCACATGGTTTCCAGCCTCCTTGAATGCCTCGATCTGGTATAGCATTGCTCCAACGAAAACGCCTCCTCCAACACAGAGGATTTTCCCATAGTTCTCTACCTTGACGCTGTTACCCAGTGGCCCCGCGAAGTTAAGAATCGATTCTCCTTCCTCTAGCAACCCTAGCTCGGTGCTGCTCTTACCTACCTCAGCGAAGTAGATGTCAACAGTTCCTTTCTCTGGGTTGGCCCCAGCGATTGTAATTGGAAGGCGTTCACCTGTTTCTTTTGCCCGCACGATGACGAATTGCCCCGGTTGGGATTTATGAGATACTGCAGGTGCGTGTACCTCGAAATACTTGACGTTGGGTGTTAGCTCTTTTTTTGACACTATCTTGAACATGTATTCACCACGTTGAAACGAATCTCATTAAGAAGCTTGTACGCATTAATAAAATTGAGGATTCAGAGTAGCAAAAACATGCAATATCGGTAAAAAACTTACCAATATTTGACCATGTTTAACAAAAAAGATGGAGGGAATATCAGCCCCAGAGCCCCGGCACATCGCCCCAGATAGCGTCCCACCAGTCACCCTGAGTAACGGCCTCACCCCGGACAAGTATCTCGTAGAGGGTCTTCAGTAGCTGGTGGTGTCTGTGTTCATCGGCAAGGATCGCCTTCAACAGTAGCTCGACTTTTTCATTTTCGACCTTATCCACCCTCACTTCGAGTTCCTTGATTACGGCTTCCTCCATCTTTATGTGGTTTTCAACCACCTTTTTCTGGAGGTCAAGCTGCTCCTCGTTAAGCGCTAAACTGGATACGGTGAGGAGGTTTATCGCTGACTGGTACATCATGGCGTGTTTCGCTGAGTCCAAACTGACGCCTGTTAGGGCGGTTACTACTGCCTCGTTTTCAAGTTTGCTTACTGAGTTTTTTACAGAATCAACTATCTTGTTCTCTAGTTTGATCTGATTCTCCAAGAATTTTATCATATCATCGGTCATAGAACATTCAATAGGTTATTGGGAATTGCAGGTTATAAAATAAAGGAATTACCGCTTCTTCCCCAAGACCCCCAGATAAACAGTGAACTGGTCTTCACCATCTACCCCGAGTGCCTCATTGATGACATCATCATTGAAGGCAGCGATAGCACAAACACCTGAATCGATAGCTTCTGCACACAGATACAGGTTCTGAATCACATGCCCAGCATCAAGATGCATATACCGGTACCCACGCTCAGTGTACCGCCACATCATACGATACCTTACAGCCGTCAAAATCAAAGCCATAGCAGCCTTCAAAATGAACCGCTGATCCAGACACGCCTTCATTATGCGCTCACCAATATCACCAGACAAGTCAACCTCTTGGAGACTATGCTCAACAGCCAAAAACCTGTACAAACCACGGGGAACACCCTCGACATTATTCACAAGCACATATGGCTCGAAACAGTGTCTTGCCCCTGCGCTGGGGACGGTTCTCTGTGTAGCTGGACGAGTCGTCACCTGTTTTACGCCCTGTGTAGACCATAAGACATAGCTTAGCTCATCAAGGGTCAGGGGTTTCTCGCTGTAGGCTCTTACACTTACCCGTTTGTTTATCGCCTCACTTAGATCAACACTGTTTACCTTGACCTCACTGGGATCAGGTAGCTTTATGATGGCTCCCTTCTCTGATGGGGGTAACACCAGTGGTGGCTGTGGTAACTTCTTATTCTGGTCGCTTTCCTCCAAGTACTGGTACTTGGTCTTCTCCATGAACTCTTTACCTTGTCCTCTCATAACCATATATACACATTATCTATGGATAAAATCAGTCATTAAAATAAAATAGAAAAAGGAAAATTAAGAGGATTAGGCTAGATGGCCCATAGCAACCATTGCCTTGGCTACTTTCATGAAGCCTGCAATGTTTGCGCCTAGGACATAGTTGCCAGGTGCGCCGAACTCCTTAGCGGTCTCGTAAGCATTCTGGTGAATGTTTACCATGATTCCGTGGAGCTGCTTGTCTACCTCTTCCCTGCTCCAGAATAGCCTTCCGCTGTTCTGGCTCATCTCTAGTCCGCTGGTGGCTACGCCGCCTGCGTTGGATGCCTTGCCGGGTGAGAATAGAACACCCTTCTCAATCAAGAGAGTAACTGCCTCTGGTGTGGTTGGCATGTTTGCGCCTTCACCGACAGCGATTACACCGCTGCTGATTAGCTTCTCTGCGTCCTTCTTGTCTAGCTCGTTCTGAGTTGCACATGGTAGTGCGATGTCTCCGCCGAACTGCCAGACACGTCCGCCCTTAACGTACTCGAGGTTGTACTTCTCAGCGAACTCACTGATTCTACCCCTCTTTACGTTCTTTAGCTCCATGACATAGTCCCACATCTCCTTGGTGATACCGTCGGGTGCGTGGACTGCGCCTGTGGAGTCGCTGAAGCTTGCGACCTTTGCGCCTAGCTGCATTGCCTTCTCGGCTGCATACTGTGCGACGTTGCCGCTTCCGCTGATGAGGACTTTCTTACCCTTGAAGCTCTCGCCCTTGGTCTTTAGCATCTCCTGTGCGAAGTATACGTTACCATAGCCTGTTGCTTCTGGCCTGACCAGTGAACCACCCCATCCGTAACCCTTTCCGGTTAGGACACCTGTACCATGTAGGTTGGTGATCTTTCTGTAGGCTGCATATAGGTAGCCGATCTCTCGTCCACCGACACCGATGTCTCCAGCGGGTACGTCTGTGAACTGACCGATGTGCCTGTACATCTCGCCCATGAAGCTGTGGCAGAAGTTCTCTACCTCACCGTCGGTCTTGCCCTTAGGGTCGAAGTCTGAACCGCCCTTACCGCCGCCCATTGGGAGGGTTGTTAGGCTGTTCTTGAATGTCTGCTCAAAGCCCAGGAACTTTAGCAAGCCAAGGTAGACTGTTGGGTGGAACCTGAATCCGCCCTTGTATGGTCCGATGGCGCTGTTGTACTGTACTCTGTATCCTCTGTTGATCTGGATCTCGCCGTTTCTATCCTTCCATGGAACACGGAACTGGATGATCCTTTCTGGCTCAACGATCCTTTCTAGAATCTTGTGCTCCTTGAAAACTGGATATTTCTCGATAACGGGTTCAAGAGTCTCCAGAACTTCAAGAGCTGCTTGATGGAACTCCTTCTGTAGAGGGTCCTTGTCAAGTATGCTCTGATAAACGCTTTCAATATATTTATCCAAAGGACTTCACCTGTAAGTCGGATAAAGCAACCTTGTATTGACTATATATAGCTTTGGAGAATAAGTTATGAAAAATAAATACTATACATATTATTGTTAAGAAACCATTACAATTATGTACAATAAGGATAAAAGAGGTTAAAAAAAGGAGTTAATATGCCATTTATTCATGTTTTACGGTAGCAGGTCTGGTTTTTACCTTACCCGCGAAATCAGTGGCTAACTTGACGAATTTGTCGGGTTCACAGCTGTTTACGTTGTATATATTCAGCCTTTCCGCGCCTATACCAAGTACATCAAGGGATTTCTTGAGATAGGCTACCCTTTCCTCGGCTTTCTTGCTACCGTCAATATAGTGACACTGGTCCTCTGGACACGCGAAGATCACAACACCATCAGCACCTTGATCAAATGCCTTCATCAAGTGCAGCGCATCCAGTCTTCCGCTGCATGGTACCTTGAGTACCCTGATATTCTCTGGGACACTCATTCCAAGCTGTCCCGCGATCTCAGCAGCGTAACCAGCAGCGCCCTCACATGCAAACGCCACGATAACAGGCTCATCCCTGTCTTCTAGCCACTTGGTAGGCTTTAGTAAGCCTTCGATGGCGGGTAGCACTTGTTCGTCTCTGAAGAGCCTTAGCTGCATTGCTGCTACTGGGCATGTCGCTGCACAGATTCCACAACCAGTACAAGCCTCCACGTTAACCACGGGTAGACCAAAGTCGCTCCATGTGATGGCCTCGAATGGACACGCTGATGCACATGCACCGCAGCCCACACATGTATCCTCGTCTACTATTGCCTTTGTTAGTTCTACCTCGATCTCTTTCTTGTTTAGGATGCTTGAGGCTTTGTTTGTGGCGAATAGTACCTCGTTTAGTGC
>JAOZIG010000159.1 GCA_026014515.1 Candidatus Bathyarchaeota archaeon
CCTGTTCGTACTGTTTCCTTGAACCCTAGTTCTCGGTTTAGTTTGTTTGCGTGTTCTAGTACTTGGTTGCCTGTCATGCCGGGTTTGATGCCTTTGATGCCATCTATCTGGGCTTGCATGGCTCGCTCCATATAGTCTTCTGTGGCTTTTTCCCATGTTACATGCCAGTTTCTTCCCATGTCGCTGCAGTATCCAGTCTCAAGTCTGACGCCTACGTCTAGGCTTAATGCGTCACCATGCTTCAGGTAGTCGGTGTTGTTTCCCTTGATGAAACCGATGCTACTGTCGAAGCTAAACTCATAGGCACCTAGCTCAATCATGTTGGCGTCCAGTTCCTTCTTCATGTAATGAACATTGTTACCTGGGTTGGTTTCCTCGATGAGAATATGGAAAGCGGTCTCGGTGATCTCTATTGCTCTGCATATTTCATCGATCTCGTAAGCGTCCTTGATGCTTCTCTGTTTGAACACTATGTCGCTGATATCATGCTCTGGGCTCGGAGATACTCCTAATTCTATGGCTATCCGGTACCACATTTGGGCGCTAACCGTGGATAAATCAAAACCTAGCTTTTCTTTGTTGTATTTTGATAGCGCCTGTAGGGTTCCTTTGATGTGATGCCCTTTCTCTTGTTTGACAGCGATTACCTCATTGTATTCGCCTGATGCTCTGACACGGGGCGCTCCCCAATGCGGCATAACAAGAGTGGTGTCTCCGTCTGCATCCATTATGAAAGTCTGATGCTCATCTCCAAGAGCACTTGGCATAACATAAATTGTGTTGCTCGGGTTCTGGCGGATTACCTCATTAAAGAAGACTGTTGCATCGTAGCCTCTTTCTTGGGCTTGCTCCATTATAGCGCTGCGTCTACGCTTGATTGAGTCTTTCTGGTACATAGAAGTTCTATAGAAACAATGTTCTAAACAGATATGATGTTTTCCCGGTTTTTCACAGGTTTTTTATCAACTGAGAACTAGTTCTCAATGTGAGTCGCAGTAGAAATTCGGGAAACATCAGGATAATCATGATATTTCTCATTATAATCGCAGCTTTCTGGGTACTCATCACAAACTTTCTACCACAGAAGGAACCTGAACTAGTCTACTTGAATGAGACACAGATAGAAACCATCCTAGAGGAACCATACTCGATAGCAATAAACACATATGACCAGATCAAGCTCGACGTCCAGAAAGGAGACGTACTGAATATCACCATAGAGGTGTTGGAAGGCGGACCAATTGACTTCTTTATACTTGAGGAGGACCGGGTTGAGATGCTTATTGACGCCATCGAGGGCAGGACTAACCGGTTTGAGAGCTATGACCGGGGGAAAGGTCTGAACATCACGTACAAGAAGACGCAGTTTATCATCGTCAATAACAAGGACTGGTACTTGTTCCTGAACAATTATGGGCATGTACAGGATGGAGCGAGGCCGAGATCAAGGGTCTATGTTCGTGTTGACATAAAGAAAATCGCTTATCATGAGACTAATGGGTTCACGATGCCCTCATAAATGAGTACTGTGCCATCAATGGTATGTTGGAGATCGAAGACGGCAGAGTATTACTGATTCATCACTGGGACACCGATGGGTTATGCTCTGCAGCTTTACTGCTTGATTATTTGGGGCGTGATGATATTGTTACATGGACGCCTCTCTTGGGGACATTCTATCTTCTACCTAAACACATCGAGATGGCACAGGATTATGACCATGTTATTGTCTGTGATATGGCATTACCATCGGATAACATCAGGGCGATAGCCAAGAAGACAAGAGTAACCGTGATCGATCACCATCATCAAGACCCTATCGAGGAAATTGAACACATTAACCCAGTGGCATATGGAGCCAGTGGTGACCAGTATCCATCAAACACTTGGGTCATAAAAGAAAAACTTGAACTATCATTATCATTGAAGATAATCCTCGGCTACGTGGGGGATCGGGAGCAAAAGATCAAGGATAACCCCCCATTCTGGAAACAGACCCAAGAATACCTAGCGCAGGAGGGGATCATGTTTGATGATCTTCTTGAACTCGTCTACAGGATAGACTCCGGCTACAAGGTAGGAGAACGAGAAGCAGTAATGCAAGCCCCCCGGCAACTCAGAACATACGAGACTAGGAAAGATATACTCGCAAACAAAGAGTGGAAGGAGAACCTAAGAAAACTTGAAGAAAAACTAGAAAAAGTACTCTCAGAGCCCCCTGAGGTGATTGACGGCGTTCAGGTTAAGCGTCTTGATACCCCCTTTGCGATCATCAGTCAAGTAACAAGGAAGCTTGCGTGGGGAACAGGAAAAGACACTGTGGTGGTGAATACTGGTTTCTTCCCGGATCAAGACCAGTTGTACTCACGGAGTAATATTGTGGATATGCATAGACTCATTGAGAACGCCAAGAAATATGGGTACAACGCGGGGGGTAAGAAAGACGTCATCGGCGCCATTATACCGAAATCTGATACAGAGCGATTCCTAGCAGAAACAATTGAGTATATTAAAGAAAATAGATGAGAAGGGGATTAAGCCCTCTTCACGATACGACCCGGTCTAGCACCAGTGTGCTTACCCTTCTCAACTACAGCGACACCGTTTACAAAGACATACTCTATGCCCTTGGGGTGCTGACGGGGCTCCACGGGGGTACCCATGACCTCAAGCTTGTCATAATCGAAGATGGTAATATCCGCATAGCTGCCCGGAGTGATCTTTCCGAGTCCCTTCAGGTTATGGTGCTCTGCGGCTGCTGTGCTCATCTTGTAGATGGCTTCCTCAAGGGTGAATACCTTGATCTCTTTCACCATCTTGTTGATGAATCCGGGGAACGCGTTGAAGCTGTTGATTCCGGGGCGTCTGTATGGTGGCTTCTCCATCTCATAGGTCTTATCGAAGACGCTCTGGTCTAGGCTTAGACTGCCTACCTTGTGCTGGAACATCAGTGCACGGTAGGGTTTCCATGGAAAGTTACCTGTGTCTGCTGTGCCTGCTGCGTATCCCATTGCGTCTGGGTCTTCCATGATGAGATCGAACCATGTGTCTAGTTGCTGGGTTTCACGTGCTGCTGCTATTTGTGCGAGGTTCTTTCCGACTGTTGATTCGTCTTTGTGTTTGCTGATCCAGATGTTTTCTGCCCACTGGGGGTTGGTGTTTGGGTTGTAGGCTAGTCTGATGAACCATTTTCCGCTTTGTAGAGCATCCTTGATCTCTTCACGGTAGTCTGGTGCGTTTAGCCATTCGCTGAAGTTCTCTCGGCTACCTGCTTCTTTGAGCCATGGGAGTAGTATGCTGCTGAGGTATGGCATTACGTCGAAGCCGCCTCTTAGGAACCATGGCATGCTGTCGAAGCTAATGTCTAAACCTTCCTCAAGTGCCTTGTCGAAGAAGTTGAGGGTCTCTCTGATGTTATGCTCCTCCATGTAATCGTTGCCCTCTGGGACGAGCCTCCAACCGGGGGTTAAGTGTGCGATATTGGTCTTTACACCAGTTACCCTGCATGTGTCTATGGACTCTAATAGTCCCTCGACCTTGTTGCTTCTGGTGTCACCGAACTTGACAGCTCTTCTTCGCCCAGTGCGTCTCCAGTGCGGACAATATACAGCGTTCTCGTATTCTTTGAGTACGGCTACGCATTCATTGATCTCATCCATGCTTGCCTGTACACCGGGGTCATAGTCGAGTCCTGTGCTCATACCGATGGCGCCTTCCTCTAGGGATTGCCTGATGAGCTGTTTCATCTCTTCAAGCTCTTCCTTGGTGCTGTGGCGCTTGTAGTCGTTGCCCATTACCGCGTACCTGATGGTTCCCTGACCAACTAGGGGTACAGCGTTCATTGAGACGCCTACTTCTTCTACTTTCTTGAACCAGCCTCCGAGGGTCTCCCAGTCAACGGTCCAGCCAAAGTACTTCTGCATGATCTCGTTAACCTGTTCCTTGGGGAACAAGCTGTTCTTGGGATAGTACTTGTGGGGCTCAAGCTCATCGATATACTGTGAGGAGATTCCGGGTAGGTTCATCCATTCACTGTATGGTCCTTGGCTTCCACCGCATTCTCCGCCGACGAAGCTGGTTACACCCTGCATGATGTAGCTGTCCGCTGTTGGGAAGAATAGTAGGGTGGTGTCGCCATGGCTGTGGGCGTCAATCCAGCCAGGACTCGCGTAGAGTCCCTTGGCGTCTACGGTTTTTACTGCGTCGCCTTTGACTTCCCCTAGGGCTGCGATCTTGTCGTCTTTGACGGCGATTGATCCCTTGTATGCTTTCTTGCCACTTCCATCGATAATAGAAGCGTCCTTGATGATTACGTCATATTCTTCAGTCAAATAATTCACCGATTATTGACCATAGTACTGTAAACCGGGTATAAAAAAGGGTGGAACCGGCGCGATGTTCATTTAAGCCTTGAAATCATGAATGTACTTATGAGGTCGGGTAGTTTCGAGTTATTTGCAGGAAATCTTCTCACAGGGAATGGACAAAGCTTTGAGAATTGTTATGTTGGGATAGTTGACGGGCTAATCAAGGAAATAAGCATTGACCCGTTAGAATGTGAATACTCGGAATCATATGATTACTCAGAAAAGACGGTAATGCCGGGTCTAATAGACGCCCACGTACACATCAGATACGATCCCAACGGAGACCCGGAACAACGATCACACGAATATCAGGCACAACGAGGAGCTGAAAACGCTAGAAAAGCACTCTACTCTGGAGTTACCAGTCTTGGTGATGCTGGTGCGGTTGGTAATGTTGCTTTCGCGGTAAGAAACGCAATCAATAACGGGGTTACC
>JAOZIG010000153.1 GCA_026014515.1 Candidatus Bathyarchaeota archaeon
AGGAACCAGATAGGGTGCCAGTGCTCAGCAGCTTTGGCTACTTTACAGCCAAATATGGTGGTATCACGAGCCACGAGTTCCTATTTGATTACGAGAAAGCAGCCAAAGCAATAGTAAAGACAAGCATCGACTTCCAATACGATACAGCTGCAGGCATGGCTAGCCTAGGCGCATTACCTTTCACCCTTGCATTCCTAAACGAGTATGATGGGCTTGTACCCGGCTGGGTAAACGGACCAATACATGACATCCTCGGAGTAAGATACGCAAGGTTCCCCGGAAGAGAACTTGCCGCGGATGCTCCTTTCCAGTTCATCGGCGAGGAGTACATGAAGGTATCCGAGTACGATGACCTAATAGCTGACCCCCAGCGATTCATCGCCGAGAAACTCTTACCACGCTCACTGCGTAACCTTGAGAACCCACACTCCGCTAAGGGAATGGCAACCATGTTCAAGTGGGGAGAAGAATACAAGCGAAACATAGAGGCAGGAGCCAAACTATCAGAGGAACTCAAAAGAGTTGGATTCCCCGGAATGACCAGCGGAATCAGCTACGCGCCACTAGACTTTATCGGAGACTTCCTACGCGACATCAAGAACGTATTATTCGACTGCTACAGGGTTCCAGACAAGGTGAAACAGGCAACTGAGGTTCTCAAGGACCTTATCATTGAGATGGTGAGAATATCAGTCAAGGGTAAGGAACCGGGCTCTGTTCAGTTCATTCCGTTGCACCTGAACGAGTACTTCAGCCCCAAACAGTACCACGAGTTCTACTGGCCAACCCTAAAGGAGGTAGTCGAGGAGATGACTAAGATGGGAGTCATCGTAGAGATGTTCTACGAAGGGAAACACGAGCCTCACCTAGAAACCATACTGGAGCTACCCAAGGGCAAGACCATCTCCAAGTTTGAGAAAACCGACCTAAAGAAAGCAAAGGAGATCATTGGAGACCACAGCTGTATCATCGGTGGACCCCCATCATCCTTGTTCCTTGGACCAGTCGAAAAGATTGATCCCTACGTCAAGGAGCTATTTGAGGACGTAAAGGATGGAGGAGGCTTCATGTTAGCACCTGGGGTCTCGGTTCCGGCGGCAGCCAAGCCTGAGAACGTCAAGGCTTTGATGGATGCAGCCCTCAAGTATGGGTCCTACTAGGCCCAATTTTTTCGTTCAGTTAATACTGCGTCTTGGGAAACCTACAAATAGGTTTCTTTCAGTGTTTTTTTGGTCAATATGGCACGAGTAAAGATCACAGTTTTCAAACGAGTTGATCCATCCGTTATCTTCGACGGAAAGGTACCAAACAAACCCGGCACAAATGAACCATACGCAGCCTGTGAGGCATTCAAAGACGGACAAGAGTTCATCATAGAGGACAGCCTAGCCAAGCCTGAGGGATTCTGCGGCTGGGCGTGGCGGGACATATACAAGGACCTATCAGTTCTACGGTTTGGTGGAGACTTTTGGCCTGGCTGGATGAAGCCGGGGGAGATGTTCACCTGTTGTACCGATGGGATACGCCCCGTCAGCTTCAGAATGGAGAGACTTGAGGACTAGTTTCTCTCATTTTTTCATAAATATATCCAGTATTTACCGTTTGGTCTGTGGATCAGTAAGTGTTTTATTTTAATAGGTTACTTTTGACGCAACTAGGTGCATAACTATGGTTCAATATCTAGGACTAGATTACTGGAAAAAAGTCAAAGACATAGCAAACGGCGACGAGGAGTTCAGGATCAAGACAAAGGGATTCACCGCCACATTCACATACGGCGTGACCGACAAGCCTGAGCTACCAAAGATCTACATGAAGTTCACAGACGGAGAAGTAATTGAGGTCAGGGAACTCGCAGCAGAGGAAAAGACTGACTATACATTGGCTGGACCCTATGAGGTCTGGACAAAGCTCAACAAGGGTGAGCTTGACGCACAGAGCGCATTGATGACACGCCAGCTTCCATTCAAGGGAAACATGAGCGCAATCATCAGGTACAGCAAGGCGTTCCTAAGGCTCTTTGAGCTGATGCAGACTATCCCCGTCGAGTACTAAGATACTCAAACTTTTTCCGATAATTTTTCTTCTTTTTAAACAAATGGTAACTTAACTTATATATTGCGATACGCAAATGGTGAAAGATCAGCATGGTGGACGAGACATCACAAAAAGTTCTTGAAGAATATCTTAAGGATAGCAGGCAGAGCTTCAGGGAAGTAGCACGCAAGATAGGTATCAGCAGCGGTACAGTCGCCAACAGGATAAAAGACCTTGAAGAAGAGGGCATCATCAAGAAGTATACCACGCAGCTTGATTACGAGAAGCTGGGCTACGAGTTGACAGCCATCTCTGAGATCATTGTATCTGAGGGCATGATGATCGAGGTGGGTAACCAGATCGCCAAGATCAGGGAAGCCATCAGCGTTTATAACGTCACAGGCGACTCAGATATACTGATAATCGCCAAGTTCAGGACCAGACAAGACCTCAGCGACTTCACCAAGACAATACTAAAAATGCCCCACGTAGTACGCACCAAGACCCACGTGGTGCTGAACACGCTGAAGGAAGACCCTACCCTTCTCCCATAGCCTGTTTACCGAGTTCTATTCCCCGCTTGAGCGCCTTAATATTAAGCTCAGCGTACCGTGGGAACCTTTGTTTGATAGCTTCAACCAGTGATTCCTCGCTAACAGCCTCAGTCACTGCTTGTGCTGCGCCTAGCATCACCATGTTTGCCGCTAGTTTGTTGCCCAATGCCTCGGCTTCACACATTGAAGGTATCTTGTAGTAGGTTACGCCTTCCAGTAGCTCGTCTTCTGGTACATGCACAAGGTCTTCTTCAAGGATTACTACTACCCCAGGTTTCACCACCTTGTGGAACTGGTTATAGGCATCGATGCTCATGGCGATGAAGCAGTTTAGCTTTGATAGCTTGGGGTAGTCTATGGATACATCGCTGATTATCACATCGCTGCGGCATGCTCCCCCACGAGCCTCTGGTCCGTAGCTCTGGGTCATCAAAGCATACTTCTCATCATGGATACTCGCCGCTTGTGCTAATACGTAGCCGAAGGTGATTACGCCTTGTCCTCCGAACCCGGCAACCCTTATCTCGGCTTTCACTCCGTTGACCTCCTTGTTAGCTGGTCCAGTACATCAGTGTATGTCGGCTTATCGATGTCAACGAAATCCCCGATGATAACCTCCTTCCCGGGCTCGATGCTTGCCTCGGTTGGATGTACCTTGCGTATCTTGCAGGTATCCTTGAGATCACGCATCATATCTGTCGGAGACATCTTGTTCAATCGTCCATATCCGGTAGTGCATGGGCTCAAAACCTCGATGAAGCTAAAACCGTTCTTCTGTAGTCCTTTCTTGATACTATTTTTCAGCTGGTTTACGTGGAATACTGTCCAGCGGCTTACCATAGTGGCTCCAGCTGATGAGACCAGAGATACTAGGTTGAAGGGGTTCTCGATGTTCCCATAGGGGCTTGTAGGCGTACGCATATCTCGAGGGGTGGTTGGTCCGTATTGGGCGCCTGTCATGCCGTAGTTGAAGTTGTTGCTACAGATGACAAGCATGTTGATGTTACGACGAGCAGCATGTATCAGGTGGTTTCCACCGATTGCGAACAGGTCACCGTCTCCACTTATGACCACTGGTTTGATGTCTGTATTGCTTGTACTGATGCCTGTAGCGAATGGGAGGGCTCTACCGTGAGTAGTGTGGAACGCATCAGTATTGACGTAACCTGATGCCCTACCAGCGCATCCGATACCAGAAACAGTGACGATCTTATCCAAGTCATATTCTAGCTCGTAAAGCGCCTGAACATAACTCTTCAAAATGATGCCCAAACCACAGCCAGCACACCAAATATGGGGAAGCCTATCCATCCTGAGGTAATCCGCTAAATAGTGGTCTATGTGCTCGGTCATTTGGCTAGCCTCCTTATCCCTGCTAGTATCTCATCTGGGCTGGGTGGGTTTTCTCCAAGCTTGGGGATAAACTCAACTGGAGTAGGTTTGACGCTACGCTCGACTTCTCTGACTATTTGACCATAGTTCATCTCAGCCACTACTACGCCTTTCACGTTCTCTGCTACTTCCTCTATTTTCCAGTCGGGGAATGGCCAGAGGGTGATGAGTCTTAGAAGCCCTGCTTTGATGCCTTCACTGCGTGCCATCTGTATGGCTGTGGCGGCTGAACGAGCAGTTACACCGTAAGCTACCACCAAGACCTCACAGTCCTCTGTTTGGGTTTCCTCGGTCATGGTGATCTTTTTCTTGTTTCGTCTAATCTTGTCACAGAGGCGTCTGACTAGTTTGTCCTGTGTCTCGACGCTCATGTCAGGGTACCCCATCTCGTCATGGGTGAGCCCAGTGCTGTAGAACCGGTATCCTTCCCCGAAGCAAGCCATAGGGGGCACCATTGACTCGTCTGCCTCGTATGGTTTGTAGTCTGGTGGGAATACCTGTGGCTTTTTCCTGTTGACAATCTCAATATCTTCTACAGCGGGTATCTCCAGCTTCTCGTACATGTGACCAATATTCGCATCAGACAATAGGAAGACAGGTATACGGTACTCCTCAGATAGGTTAAACGCGTGAACAGTAAGATCAAAACACTCCTGAACACTCTGAGGAGCCAAAGCGATAATCTCAACGTCACCGTGGGCACCCCAACGACACTGCATCACATCAGCCTGAGCAC
>JAOZIG010000152.1 GCA_026014515.1 Candidatus Bathyarchaeota archaeon
AATACTCCAATATAACTCAATAAAACGATTGTAAAAATACTTGATATGACATTCTTACGAGCCTGTGATAAAGAACGGCTAAAAGAGCCTCTACTAACATTATTGCTTCTAAATAAGGTTTTTTCGTTCAATGATAACTTATTATCGGATATTAACTCCGTTAACATATCAATTACGAGTGTTTCAAACTGTATACGCGTTAAATTGGCATTGTTTAACAAAATATCAGTAATTGGGTCTTTAAATGTCCTTAGAAGCACGTTTTGATAATCTTCTGAACTCAATTTATATCTAACCTCACAGTGATATCACACACAGAGAAATATATGTCTGTTGACAAAATTGTATACAGGAAAACACACTCTAAGATCGATCTTTTGCAACCTTAAAATATAGTAAAAATATAAAATTGTGTGTAGTATCATGTGTGATATTAACATATATGTGTAATATGTTGTTTTGGAAATCCTTAATTTAATGCCCCACAACCATAAAACAACATGACATCACTAACAGAAATAAGCATAAACTGCCAAGAAATAGAGCCTAAAATCATTCAATTCATACAAGATAACATCAAAAAAGCTCACCTAAAAGGAGCAATAGTCTCAGCAAGCGGTGGAATTGACTCAGCTGTAACACTTCATCTTACAGTGAAGGCCCTAGGTCCAGAGAATGTGACTGTGATTACTATGCCTGAGCGTGATGTCACACCCGAACGTGATATCATGGATGTGATGTTACACTGTAAACAGCTAAATCTCACATGTAACACGGCGGATATCACGCCAATGTTACGTGTGATGCAACAGAATCTCACAAATTATGACCCACAGGAAAAGATATCGTCAGGCAATATTCGTTCACGACTACGGATGATAATTGCCTATCATTATGCTAATGTCGAGCATAAAATGGTAATGGGAACATCAAACAAGACTGAACTACTCACAGGATTCTTCACGAAATACGGTGATGGCGGAGTTGACCTTATGCCATTAGCTGATCTCTACAAGTACAACATCCGACAGTTAGCTAAATATCTTGAAATTCCACAGAATATTATTGATAAAGCCCCCAGTCCGGGTTTTTACAAAGGTCATACTGATGAAAAAGAACTGGGTTGTGATTATGATACGATTGATCTCATCATATATCTATGGGAAAAAGGATACATCAACTCCGAGATAGCTAAAAACCTAGGTAAACCAGTCGAGATAGTTGATAGTATCTTATGGCGCATAAAAGCAAATGAACATAAACGACGACTTCCATTAATCTTAAGACTAAGTTAACATATCCCTTAGTAAATCGGAGGCATTCAATGGGACGAAAAAGACAGAAAGTTGTAAAATATGTTAAACAACGACTACCAAGCCAATACCTATGCCCAAATTGCGGTAAAAACACGGTATCCATCATACTCAAAGACGATGAAGGAATAGGCAGAATCATCTGCGCAAGCTGCGGCTTGAAAGAACAGTTCCCTGTACCCGAAAACACAGCCCCAGTAGACGCCTACTGCATCTTCGTAGACAACTACTACGGCGTCGAGGAGCCCCCGACTCAATGACAGGGAAAACAGAGCAATATCTACTGGACCAGATCAAAAAGAAGGGAACAATCCACTTCACACTTGTTGATCCAGATAAATCATCAGGCTACGACTGCGCAAAGATAGCTGCTGAAGCTGAAAAAGGTGGAACCACGGCTATAATGGTTGGTGGATCAACCCTAGCATCACAATCAGACCTAGATGAAGCAGTCCAACGTATCAAAGCAGCAGTAAAAATACCAGTTATACTATTCCCCAACGGACCTATGGGAGTAAGCAAATACGCAGACGCTGTCTGGTTCATGTCATTACTCAACAGTCAGAACCCATACTACATCATTGATGCCCAGATGCTCTCAGCTCCGATAATAAAACAACATAGACTCGAAGCAATCCCAATGGGATACATCATCACAGGGGAAGGCTGTGTAGCGGGCTATGTAGGATATGCAAGACCAATCAACTTCAGACACCCAAAACTCGCAGTAGGATACAGCCTAGCAGCAGAGACCCTTGGTATGAGGTTCGTCTACCTTGAGGCTGGAAGCGGTGCACCGGAACCAATACCACCACAGATGGTGGGAGCCGTAGCAAAATATGTTGATATCCCAGTAATAGTGGGTGGAGGAATCCGAAACCCCAAGGCGGCAATGGCTGCAAAGATGGCTGGAGCCAGTGCAATAGTGACTGGCACCCTTGTTGAAGAGGAATCTGAGGTCGAGCAACGTATCAGGGAGATCGTTGACGCCATCTCCAACTAATATTCTAGCTAATTCAGGATAAGGCACAGTTTAAAGCCCTATAGAGTATACTGTTAGGCGCTAGGTTTCCAGTAGAATCCCGGTGAGCCCTAACTTGATCGACGTTGAAATGCCTCCCCATTACAAAGATTACTTCACCGAATTAGAGAACAAACTAAACAAACTATACAAGATAGCAGAAGAGGCACGAGGTAAAGGACTGGACGCTAGTCTAGAAGTAGACGCCAAGATCACAACAGACATTGCTGAACGAATCGAGAAACTCATCGGACCACCAGGCATCACAGAGCGGATGAGAGAACTAGTTGAGATGGACCGCCGAGAGATGAGTTTCATGGTAGCGCGGGAAATCGCGTTAGGCAGATTCGGTGTCATGGAGAAGGAAAAAGCAGCCGACCAAGCCATCAGAACCGCCCTTGCCATAATGACTGAAGGGGTAACAATAGCTCCAATCGAGGGCATCCCCGAGATCAAGATCAAACAAAACCCAGACAAAACATCATTTCTATCAGTCTACCTAGCAGGCCCCATCAGACCAGCCGGTGGAACCGCACAGGCACTAACACTAGTAATTGCAGACGTGGTACGCAGAGCATTAAACATCGATAAATGGCAGCCCAGCGAGGACACTGTTAACAGGTTCATCGAGGAGGTCAGACTCTATGAGCGTACTGTTAGGCGTTTCCAGTACCACGTTACTGATGAAGACCTTGAACTAGCAATGAAAGCACTGCCAGTCGAACCTACAGGCGTCAGCACAGACCCATACGAGGTGTCCAACTACCGAGACGTAACAGGTATAGAGACCAACCGTCTCAGGGGAGGAGCCCTCATCGTAGTAGTAGACGGCGTAGTAGGAAGAGCCAGAAAACTATCTGGCATATGTGAAAACATAGGCATTGAAGGCTGGGAATGGTTAAACAAGCTAGGAAAAAAGAAATCAGACGAAAACGGAGAAAAAAAGAAACCAACCGCCCAATTCATGGAAGAAATAATCGTTGGGCGGCCAGTGTTCGGTTTTCCTAACGCCGAAGGCGGATTCAGGCTCAGATATGGGCGCTCTAGAACAACAGGATTAGCAGCGTGTGGCGTTCACCCAGCCACCATGATCACACTCAACAAATTCATGAACACGGGACTGCAGCTCAGGGTCGAACTCCCCGGTAAATCCGCTGCGGTGTGTCCTGTAGACAGCATAGAACCGCCTGTTGTGAGACTAAAAAACGGCTCAGTAATCAGGGTCGAAAACGAGGAACAGGCGTGGAAAACCTACGAGGACGTTGAACACATACTCTTCAACGGAGATATACTGTTCAACGCAGGCGATTTTATACAATTCAACCAGCCGCTTCTCCCAGCAGGATATGACGAAGACCAGTGGAGATATGACTTGCTTCACAACGTTAATGACATAGGCGAAGAAACAGCAGAAGAGATAACAGAACTCAGTATAGAAAGAATAAACCAGCTGCTAGATAATCTGATGGAGATTCCCAGCCCAGAGGAAGCCCTCAAAATAGCCAAACTAGACGCACCGCTTCACCCAAGATACACATATGAGTGGTCCAAAGTAGGCCACCAAGAACTATTAACACTAAGAAACACCCTCGCAGACCAGTGGAACAGTAGAGAAAATGGGATAACACTAACACGAGAAGAAAAAAACACGTTAGAGCTTCTACTGGTGCCCCACAGAGTTTCTAAAGGGAAAATCTACCTAGAAACACTGGAACCGGTAATCGAGAAATGTCTAGCCCTTGACCATAGATACATTGAATCAGAACAAGAGGAAAACCTTGCACAGGTAAGTGAGTGGGCCGGGTTTACAGTCAGAGAGAAAGCCTATGTTCATGTGGGAGCCAGAATGGGGCGTCCTGAGAAAGCGAAAGAACGCAAGATGAACCCGTATATTCACAGCCTCTATCCCGTAGGAAACGCCGGTGGACCACAAAGAGACATCACGCGCCCCAAGAGAGGAGACAAACTCAGGGTAGAACTCATCAATCTTCAATGTCCACAGTGTGGATACGAGGCAACCACGCCAATATGCAGTAACTGTGGAAGCCAGACGGTTATACAGAGACAGTGCCCGCGCTGCAAGACCAAGACAGACGCCGAGACCTGCCCAAGATGCAACATAGACACAGTGGCGTACTCATGGGTAGAGCTTGATCTAAGAGAAGAGCTTGAGAAGGCTCGCAGCTACATTGGTGGACAGATACCACCCAAGATCAAATGCGTGAAAAGGCTCATGAACGAGCAACGCATACCAGAACACCTAGCCAAAGGAATACTCAGAGCCCGTTATGACCTCAGTGTATTCAAAGACGGCACCCTGAGATACGACCTTACAGACATCCCACTCACACATTTCACACCAAACGAGGTAGAAACATCAGTC
>JAOZIG010000002.1 GCA_026014515.1 Candidatus Bathyarchaeota archaeon
ACCGGTATAGCTGGAGGCGTACTAGGCGCAATCGTAGGTTTCGCGGCAGGCATATTCGTCGGAGACTGGATTGGGCTCCCAGTATCTGTAACCCCTAGCCTCGGATTACTTGTAGTTGCTTTCGCAATGATCACAAGCGTTCTTGCTGGGTTTTATCCTAGTTGGCAAGCGGCGAATCTTCACCCCGTGGAAGCATTACGATATGAATAGGGGGGAGGGGGTACCAGCATCCAAGCTGTAATGGGGGCTCCAAACAGAAAAACGGCTCTAAAACAGGTTATTTTTGATCTAATTATATACAAAAATGTGATCCATTAACCGGCAAATATGCACATAAAACCCGGGGAATAAGGAAAAAACCGTAGTGAAAAAATAGTGTTTTACTTGAGTATGCCTGTGACTTCTTCGTCGCTAGCGTTCCGCTGAATATCAACGGTCTCATCAAGAAGCATCAAGTGATCCATATTCGCCCGACGTCTCCTTACATCAGGTCCAGTGACCACCACAAAGTTCCTGTCAATCACATCAATGATGACACACTTCTTGCCTTTCTCGCGTCCTTGAGTCTTTTTACATACTCTTCCAATATCAACTGCTGGCAAAACTACGCACCAGAGATGTATTGTTCTACAATGCATTTAAGAATATGCGCAGTTGCCTCGATATCAAAGAGACCCGTGTTCAGTATAACATCATATATGCTGAGATCACTGATATCCAGACCATAATAATCCAAATACCGTTGCTGCTCAGACTCCTCACGTGAACGAGTCTCCTGCTCCACATCACTGTAATCCCGCTCCTCACGGTCCGCTATCCGCTTAACCCGCTCCTCAAAAGGGCATCTAACATAGATACGAAGATTAGGGTCCTCCGCCATCCATGCGCTGAGGTTCGCGTCAATCACCACGCCTCGTTTCTGAGATTCTTCCTTGGTGCGGTTATCCAGCCAGTTATCAAAATCCGGGTCATCACCGGCTATCTGATTCATCTCCTCAAGGCTTACACCGAGTTCCTCGGCTCTTTCCCTGAAAAGCATACCCGTACTGATATACTTCAGGTCGAAGGCTTTAGCTAACAATCGTGCGTTTGTGCTTCTCCCCGATCCATGATGTCCAGCGACAGTTATTACAAGTTCACACTTAGTGCGTGGCACAGCCTAGTCCTCTGGGTCTATCTCAAACGTTAAACCAAATAAACGATTCAGTATCACGTTCATGCTAAAGCTACAGATAAGATACCACTGGATAAACTGAAGTTCTCTAGGAATATACGGGAAATCAAATGGGAAATTAGCCACAATTGTATCTCCAAAGAACCTGCTCAAAGTAGGCCAAACCAGCAACATGGGTACAGTAAATAACATGCTGCTTCTCATACGGTCCATACTCATCTTGCTCTGCTGCTGCATCAGATCACTCTGCTTCTTCTGAGCCTTATCGATCTTACGTTGGTTACCGCTACGTGTAGCGTCCATAAGCTCCTTTCTCGCCCGTGAGCTATCTATCATTAAACGCCTATACTGTTCTAGGTCCATGCTTCGTACACCGATAAAGCTGGTTGTTATTCCCAGTACAAGGCTGATGCTCATAATGGCTAACGTTGCGTATGGTGGCTGTTTGTACATTGCTAAATCGAGTAGGACTTGTGTAAACATCTTGGTGTACCCTTGCACCGAATAAAAGAGGGGTTGATATAAAAAGGATATCTAATCCCCGAGGTTAAGCTGGCAGTATTTCCGCCAACTCAGACAAATAGTCTTGGGGTGCGCCGCACGAGCCTCATCAAGCTTACCTACAGCCGTATTATGAGGTGCGCTCAGCACTTCCTCAGGCTCACTGTAGGCTAGGTCATTGATCTCCTTCATGGCTTCTATGAACGCGTCCAATGCCTCGATTGGCTCGCTCTCCGTGGGTTCAACCATTAACGCCTCGGGCACGATCAACGGGAAGTAGGTAGTAGGCGCGTGTAGCCCATAATCTAGGAGCTTCTTACTCACGTAGAGAGCGCTGACACCTGTATCCTCTAACATTGGTCCTGCGCTGAGCACTGCCTCATGTTTACGGGGCTTCTCAGGGTCATAGGTCAATGCATAGCCCTTCTCCTTCTCCAGTATCCTTCCAACATAGTTAGCGTTCAAGACTGCAAGCTCGCTGCTCTCCTTGAGACCAGCTCCACCCATGGTGACCATGTAAGTGTACGCCTTGAGGCTGACACCAACATTACCATGGAACCCATGCACCTTACCGATGCTCTTGGGTTTATCCCAGTCGAGCGTGTACTTGCCCTCGTTCTCAATGATATCGGGCACAGGCAGGAATGGTGATAGGAAGTCCTTGACTCCTACTGGGCCTGCTCCGGGTCCGCCTCCGCCGTGGGGTGTGCTGAAGGTCTTGTGTAGGTTGCTGTGTATGATGTCGAAGCCCATGTCTCCGGGTCGGCACCATCCCATGATGGCGTTTAGGTTCGCGCCGTCATAGTACATCAGTCCACCTGCATCGTGGATTACTTTGCTGATCTCCTTGATCTCAGACTCGAATACACCGATTGTGTTGGGGTTCGTAAGCATCAAGCCCGCTGTGTTTGGTCCCACAGCCGCGTTTAACGCCTCTAGGTCTACCATGCCATGTTTGTTACTTGGTATCTCGACTGTCTTGAAGCCCGCCATAACCGCGCTCGCAGGGTTAGTACCGTGGGCGCTATCGGGAATGATGACTTCTGTACGTTTGTCTAGCTCACCGTTGTCCTTGTGGTAGGCCCGCATGGTCATCATGCCTGTCCATTCTCCAGCTGCTCCTGCTGATGGCTGCATGGTGGCGTCGTGCATGCCTGTGACCTCTAGGAAGTATTTCTTGAGGTTGTAGAGCATCTTGAGGACGCCTTGTGTGGATTCTGGTGTCTGAAGTGGGTGTATTCCTGTGATCTTGGGGTGTCCCGCCATTATCTCGTTGATGATGGGGTTGTACTTCATGGTACAGCTACCAAGCGGATAGATTAAGCCGCTGTTGACACCATAGTTCATCTGACTAAGGTGCATATAGTGGCGCAGCACCTGCATCTCAGAGACTTCTGGGAGCCCAGCGTCTGTTGTTCTGTAGATGCTCTCAGGTACCAGTTCCTCTGTTGGTATCTCTCCCTCTATCTCAGGCTCCAAAGCTGGTAGCATGTGGCCCATTCTGCCTTCTTTGCTTAGCTCGAAGACCAGTGGCTCGCTCCAGTCGGCTTGTCGGAATCTCATGGTCATCCCTCCAATGCCTCCTTTAGGGTAGATACAAGGAAATCGATGTCTTCCTTGGTGTGCAGCTCAGTTACACAGTAGAGAGCTGTCTCACCGAGATCAAAGTCACCATTCAATGGAATACCTGCCTCGATTCCCTGTGCATGCAGTGCAGCATTCACTTCTTTCAGTGTCTTGTACTGGAAATTCACCGTGAACTCCTTGAAGTGGAAGCTATTGAAGATAGGCGCCCTTACACCAGGTAGCTCACCGATCTTCTTCTGAGCGTATTTCGCCTTCTTCATGATGGTCTCGCTGAGCTCCTTCATACCCTGTGGGCCCATCAAAGCAAGATAGACGCCTGCCGTAACCGCGTTAAGCGCTTGGTTACTGCAGATGTTGCTGGTGGCTTTCTCACGTCTGATATGTTGCTCACGTGTCGCTAGGGTCATGACATAGCCTTGTCTGTGATCTGTGAGTGTCTCTGTTACACCAATGATCCTTCCCGGCATCTGTCTGATGAACTTGTTATCATGCTTGCATGATAGGATACCCAAGAGGGGACCACCATAACTCATATGGTTTCCAAGGGGCTGACCTTCACCACAGACGATATCAGCATCATACTCACCCGGGGGCTTCAGTAAGCCTAGGCTCGTAGGGTCAACGCCCACGACATAGAGTGCCTTGGTCTCGTGGGTGATTTCTCCTATTGCTTCCGCTCTTTCCTCCGCGAAGCCCATGTAGCTAGGGTTCTCGATGTAGACCATGGCGGTCTTGTCATCGTTTTTCTCTTTCAAGTCCTCTAGGTCAAGTAAACCTGTGATAGGGTCGTGTTCTATCATCTCAACCTTGATGCCCGCTGGCTCAGTGTAGGTCTTCAAGACGCTGAGCCTATATGGGCTAATGAGGTCAGGTACAAGCACCTTATCGTTGCGAGTGATCCTGCAACTCATCAAAGCTGATTCACCGACAGCCGTTGCCCAGTCGTATAGGCTGCTATTTGTTACGTCCATGCCTACGAGTTCGCAGACAAGGCTCTGATACTCAAACACCGCTTGCAGTATACCTTGACTGATCTCTGGTTGGTAAGGTGTGTAGCTTGTTAGGAACTCCGCCCTGTGTACTACTTCGTCAACTACTGTTGGTACATAGTGGGGCCAGACGCCTCCGCCTAAGAAAGGTGGGCATCTGAGCGTCTTGTTTTCCTCCAGTAGTCCTGAAACGTGTCTTTTTACTTCTACCTCGCTTCTTAGTCCCGGGATGTCAAGGGGTTTATCATAGATGAATTCCTTGGGAATATCAGAAAATAGTTCATCGATTGACGCGATGCCTATCTTTTCCATCATCTTTTCCTTGATCTCTGGGACGCTGTTTGGAAGGTAGGGATGTATTTTGCTCAAACAGTTTCCTCCAATATGATACTAATAATGATACTGCACCAGTAAATAACGGTAACCAGTCACCGGGGAAACACATATACTGAGCTCGT
>JAOZIG010000065.1 GCA_026014515.1 Candidatus Bathyarchaeota archaeon
TATAACCATCAGTAGTCTACCCCACTGCAGACTACATGCAGTCAAAAACACTACCACCAAAAGGAATACAGCAATGAAAGTCGACCAGATACCCATCGGCAGGTTCAGCGTCATAACACGACTAACCCAGAAAGCCCTCAGATACTACGACCAGAAAGGCTTGCTGGTCCCTGAAGCCAAGGACTCCTTCACCGGGTACAGATACTACACGGGTGACCAGATTCAGACTGGCTACAAGATCAAACACCTGAACGACCTTGGGCTCAGTCTCGACCAGATCAAGCGGTATCTTGATGCTGAGAAGAAGGGAGACCAAGAAGCTGTTGAACAGATTATCCAGAGTAGGCTCAGGGAGGCTGAACGTGAACTAGCGGATATCCAGCGGGTCGTCTCACTGCTAAGAACACCAGAGGAGGTAGTGAAGAAAACCATGTCAAAACCCACCATCAAGGAAACGCCAGCCCAGAGAATCCTATCTAAACGTGAACTGGGCACCTACGAGGAGACCATAGGCAAGCTCATCATGGAGCTAATGGACGTAATACTGAGCCCAGAGAACAGGAACAACTTCGTCAAGATAGCAGGACCATTCATGACCCTATACCATGACGAGGATTATTCAGAGGAAGCTGATATCGAGGTAGCGGTACCCATCACAGGGAGAATCATGATTGATGACCCCAAGGTAGAGGTACGAAACCTGAAACCCATGAAAGTAGCCAGCCTAGTCTACAAGGGACCATACGAGGGAATAAGCCCAGAATACGGCAAACTACTCGAATTTGTCACCCAAGAGGGCTTGGAGACCACTGGACCCATGATAGACGTGTACCTGAATGATCCGAACTCGGTACCAGCCGAAGAAATACTGACAGAGATCATGATACCTATCAAATAACTCCCATATTTTTCTGGGGAACGGATTATTAACAGCCATCTCCACGTCGATCATGAATTCTATGAACAAGAAAGCAGAGATACTTGCAGAAGAACTCGAATGGGCAGTAGGCAGCCTCGAAAGAGCCTGCGAAGGAGTCACCCCCGAGGAATACAAGTTCAAACCTACACCAGTGAGCAACAGCATCCAGTGGCAGCTAAATCACATCTCACGCATACTAAACACAGCGCTCCCAAGCAGAATCAAGGGAGTCGAAAAATATGCACCAGAAGGCTGGCCAGAGGACTACCGAGACCAAGACTATCCCATGGATAAGCTCATGAAAGACATCAAAAAGGGCGCCGAGAAGGCGATCCCGATGATGAAGAAGCTCAGTGATGAATCACTTGAGGAGGAGATACCCATGTGGGGTGGAATGAGACAGCGCAAAGTCGGTTTATTCGCCTACATAGGGGAAGTAATCCACCACAAGGGACAACTCACCTACATCAGGGGCACCTATAAGCGCCTAAACGAGTAAAATCCCATATTTTTTTCTAAAACTTACCAATTGGTATAAGTAACCCCGTTCCACTGGAATCTACACCAATTTTCGGTGAAATAAAACATGGCAAAAATCGATACCATAAAAGAATTCGCCCAACTAGGATTCACAAGACTCGACGGGGCCCTAAAGGACCTACCAGAGGAACACCTTGACTGGAAGAGCTGCTCAGAGGCAAACACCATCAGGAACATCGTCAACCACCTACTCGGTGAATGGTATGGCTTCATACCCAAGATCATTGCAGGAAACAAAGACGCAGAAACCGCAGGCTACGATGCGAAACCAGACAAGAGCCTCAAAGACCTCATGAAGGACTACGATAAAGGCAAAAAAGACCTCATGGCGAAACTGGACAAAGTAAAGGACACTGACCTAGCCAAGGAGATGGACTGGTTCATGGGTAAAAAACCCGTAGGATTCTATCTCATGCTCGGAGTCAGCGAGATCGTCCACCACGAGGGACAGATCGCCGCCATCCGCGGAGTCAACAAACGCTTGGCTGAAGCCTAGCCCTCTCCTTTTTATTCAACCATTTTTCTGTGTGAAGTAGAATTGAAGATTGGAATAACATGCTACCCCACAGTTGGGGGAAGCGGCATATTAGCCACAAGACTAGGCGTAGAACTAGCCAAAAAAGGACACGAGGTACACTTCATCACATACCAGCGCCCAGTAGCAATACAAGGCTACGATATACCCAACCTGAAAATGCACCATGTAAACGTCGTAGAGTACCCACTATTCAAGTACCCACCATACACCATCGCCCTCGCCTCAGAGATGGCACGAGTCTCAGAACGAGAAAACCTAGACGTAATAAACATACACTATGCGCTACCTCACGCCACAGCGGCTCAACTTGCACGAGAAAAAACAGGAGTCCCCTACGTAACCACATTACATGGAAGCGATGTAACTATTCTGGGAAGTGACCCCAGCTATGAGCCTATAAACACCATGAGCATCGAGTCCAGTGACGCTATAACCACTGTATCCCACTACATGGCGGATGAAGCCCGAAAAACCCTCGGAATAAAGAAAAACATCCATGTAATCCCAAACTTCGTAGACCATGAAGCATTCACCCCCGCACCATGCCACATAATCGATAACCCCAGACCAAGAGGCATAACCCTCGTCCACGTAAGCAACTTCAGACCAGTAAAACGAGTAGACGACCTAGTCTACAGCATGTGTATCATCACAAAAAAAGACCCAAACGCTCAGCTAATCCTAGTAGGAGATGGCCCAGAAAGACACAGGATAGAACGCCTCATAGACAAACTTGACCTAAGAAAAAACATCATGGTAACTGGTTTCAGAAGCGATGTAGCAGAGGTATTGAACTGCGCCGACGCACTGGTGCTAAGCAGCGAATCCGAAAACGCACCCCTCACAATACTGGAAGCAATGAGCTGCGGTTTACCCGTAATCGCCACAAACGTAGGAGGCATCCCCGAACAAGTGCAGGATGGGGTAAACGGTTTCCTGATACCAGTGAAAAACCCTGAAAAGATAGCGGAGGCTGCCTTGAAACTAAGCGCAGATAACCAATTGTTGGCTCGTATGGGTGCAAAGGCGCGGGAAACAGTACTGGATAACTTTACCAAGGATAAAGTCCTTGACCAATACCTCGCGGTCTACGAGAGCGTACTCTAACAATATAACTCGCCCTATCCGTACCCTCTTATGTCAAACCCTATCTACTACGATAAACGCGAAGAGTTCTGGAGAAAACACTGGACACAAGCATCAGAATACCATGACTTCATACAAGAACAAGACCAGAGCCACGCCGAGAAATGGCGAAACATAGAACAAAGACTACCAGAACTCACCCCAGAACAAATCGAAAGACTCCAAGGCTACAACAGAGAACTTAACATACTCATCTATGGAGGCATCTGGTGCCCCGACTGCCAAAGACAAGCACCCATGATAAAGAAACTCACAGAAACCATCGGTCCAAAAGCTCACATCAAAATAATCGACAGGGACACATCACAAGAACTCAAAGACGAACTACGCATACTCGGAGCCACCCGAGTACCCATGATAGTAATACTAACAGAAGACTTCTGGGAAGTGGGACGCTACGGAGACAGACTACTAAACGTCTACAGGGCAAAAGCAGCAAGAGAAATAGGCAGAGGACCAAACGCAGGCGTACTAAGCCCCAAGGCAATGGAAGCAGAAATGAACGAATGGGTAGACATCATAGAAAGAGCCCAAATAATGCTCAGGCTATCACCGCCGCTACGCAGACGCCATAACGACTAGGTGATATTCACAAAATACATGGAGCTATTGGGCGTATCCCGGTTATACTGCCTTAGATAGACTCCCATCAAGTCACCTACACCAGAAGCAGCAGCCAGATCAAGCCACAGCCAGTTAACCTCCTGACCAAACTTCTCAGGACTAAACCGACCAAAAGCCCAACTCAGATAATTATCAATCACCTGAGCCTCACCCTGTAACCGCTTCATCTCCTCGATCAAAGGACGCCTATCACCGGGCTCCCGTAGCTTCTCTTTGATACCAGCGATCTCAGACTCATAACTCGTTAGCTTGCCTACAAGTGTATCAAAGGTCTCTCTGATGCTCTCCTCGATACCCGTATGAGCCTTCCAGAGCCCATCAGGGTCATCATTGTTACGCGCCTCGATCCAAGCACCCAGATTATTGAACAATTTATCCGAAGTAATCACAGGTAAACCCTGTTTCTTCAATCCCTGAGCCATCTCCTCGTTCCAAGGCGTATTATAAAAAGTCCGAGTATACCGCATAAAAACAGGGAAAGGAAGCCCAAGAGTCCGTACAGCCGGAATAACCTCAGCATAATAACTAGTCTCACCCGGACCACCAATATGAGCCATGACAGGGATCACCGAGTCAACGATTACCTGACGGCTATCCACTCGGGGCGTAATCCAGTCAATAATATCACTAACATCCGGCCTTGAGGCATTAATACTGAAACTATACTCTTCTTCACAGACAGGACACTTACCTTTCAACACAGCCTCGCTTGAACCCGTTTTCCCACTATACTTTAACTCGACTCGTATACGGTTACACTCAGGGTTCATACATTCAAGGAAGAAAGGAACATAATCCTGGTCTCTGAACCCGATCTGGCTCCGGTACCCAGCAGACTCTACCTTCTCCGCCGCAGCATTAGAAGCCTCGATAAACCGTGATCTGTTAGGCTCCTTCAGTA
>JAOZIG010000380.1 GCA_026014515.1 Candidatus Bathyarchaeota archaeon
TCTCTGCGTTCTGGTTGTACCATTCAATGCATGCTTCCAGTGTCTCGAATTTAATCGAAGGATACATGCTGCTGTTTACTGGTCTGTCGCTGTTTCTGATGCACTCGTAGTAGAGTTTTCCATACTGGTCTTGTTTGAGGCTGACCCTGAGAAGCTCTGGGTCCCAGACCTTGCCGCATTCTGTACACTGGTATTCAACCATCTTCCATGTGTGGGTTGTAACTTTTTTGCATTTTTTACAGTAGAGCTCGCTTGCAGTGTAGGGGAAATCAGCGTGTAAAGCCATAGGGGACCTGTATTTGCTCGTTGATTTTATGTTTATCCATGGTTTTGGAGCGTGGGTATATATCCGGGGATGACATATATTGTAATGTGAGTTCTACCCGAAGATCAAGCCTGATGCGTATCATGGAGATTGAAAAGCGCCTCCATAGCCTAGAGAACGACCCAAAGTATATGGAGCTACAGCAGAACCTCAAGGTCCTTGAATCAGGCACCATAGGAAGCAGACACGTACGTATCGGTACTCCTGAGAATCTTGACAGGATGGTTGAGTTACGTAGAAACAGCGAAGAGATGGAGGACCTGATACAACGTTACAGGGATACGCTAGCCAAATACCAGAAACGAATCGATCAGTTGAATAAAGAGAAACAGCAGCTACAGAAGGAATTATTCCCGGCTTAGAGCCATTTTCGTCTCCTGAAATATACCACCATTAAGCCTGTAATTATTATCATGATACCCCAGAGTGCTGGGTACGCGTTTCTCCAACCGAGTTCAGGCATGTACTGGAAGTTCATGCCATAGATGCCTGCGAGGAAGGTTAGAGGTATGAATATGGTGCCTATGATGGTTAGTAGCTGCATTATCTGGTTCATCTTGTTGCTGATGCTGCTGAGGTAGATGTCCAACATGCCGCTGAGGAGGTCTCGGTAGGTCTCTATGGCGTCGATCACCTGTATCGTGTGGTCGTAGACGTCCCTGATGTAGATGCTGGTGCCTTCCTTGAACTGTTTGCTGCCGATCCTGTCTAGGCGGCTGATGACTTCTCTGAGTGGCCAGACGCTTTTTCTTATGCCTATCATCTGGCGTTTCATGGCGTAGATATCGTGGAGCGTATCTATCTGGGGGTTTATCACCAGTTCATCTTCTATTTCCTCTATCCTGTCACCTATCTGTTCTAGCACTGTGAAGTAGCCGTCTACGATCATGTCGATGAGGCTGTATGCTAGGTAGTCAGCGCCCATCTTGCGGATTATGCCTTTGTTTTCTCTTATTCGTTGTCTGATTATGTTGAAGCAGTCGCCGTGACGCTCTTGGAATGATACAAGGTAGCGGTCTCCAAGGATGAAGCTTACCTGTTCGACGTCGATCTCCTCTGATTCCTCATCGTATTTGATCATCTTGAGTACGAAGAAGATGTGATCAGGATACTCCTCGACTTTTGGGCGTTGAAGAGTGTTCACAATATCCTCTTGGATCAATGGGTGGAATCCCATAGCGGTGCCTATTTCGATTATGTCGGAGACTTTTAACCCGTTGACGTTCACCCATGTTGTGTCAGGGCTCTTCAGATCATCAAGAATCTCAGTGACATCATCAACAACCTTCTCCCTAAACTCATCTTTATCATATGAAATCTCGTCGATATGTGCTGGGAGAGGTTCCTCATCACCTACATAGACCGGGGTACCGGGAGGTAATCCTGTCTTCTTTGATTTTCTTACCAGAATACCAGCCATAATGTATGGTTTGTTTCTTTGAATTAATAATTTAGCTTATGATTATCGTTCAAGATTATCATAAAAGAAGAGGAAACGGTTAAGCAATGTGCTTGAATAAGAGTTCTACGTCTAGTTCAAGCGCCGCGACAGGCATCTCAAGCTCCCAGTTCTCTAACACCTCGGGCTTGATCTCGCCACCCCAACAGAGGGGCTTATCACCGATCTTGGCGACAAACTTTCTACCATCAATGTAGCAGTCCCATCCACCAGCCTCGACGCTTGCTTCCACTTCAAGGTTCTCAAGTATGCTGTTCATCACAGCCTTGATATCGCTGAAGTTGGCTCGTGCGTGGCACTGGACTACAGATAGTCTTCTGTGGCTGGTTGCCCCTGTCTCGGATTCGGGGTCGATGACTACTATGTCGTCTACCTCGTAGAGGTTCTGGGGATAGGGGTGATGCTTGTTGAAGCTCAGTATCTCCATTATGCTTGGAAGCAGCCTATTACGTAGGCTATCATAGGCTTCCATCTTGGGGTTCTCGGTCTCACAGATGGGCTCCTCGGGTAGCATCATTCTTGTGAATAGCTTGTCCCTGTTGCTCATCATGAAGGTGATTACCTCAAGCATCTGGTGCCCAATCATAAAGTTACGGAGCCCTCTGCTGAATATCTCAAGCTCATCCTCACCCGCATCACTCTGAAGCGGTGGAATGACTGGCACGAACTTGTCGTAGCCGTATGCAATAGCGATGTCTTCAACTAGGTCAATTGGGTGCATGATGTCTGCCCTGTAGCAGGGTACATTTACCTTGATGATGTTCCATACATCGCTGCTGCTGTAACCCATCTTGCCTAGTAGCTCCATGCTCTCCTCTAAGCTGAAATCCATTCCAAGGGTCTTGTTGACGTACCTGTTGTCTAGCTCCATCTCCCATGGACGCAGATCAGGCGTAGTAAGCACAGATCCATCAGGGTAGTGGTTGTGAACCTCGTATATCTCGGCTCCACGGTCAGCCAAGGTGGTACAGATGACGTTCAGGACCTCTGTGATTGCTTTCAGGTCTGTGCCTGTAACGTCGATGAATAGCTCGGCTGTGAACTCGTTGACCCTCGTGTACTCGCCGTTGATGATGGGTGGCATACTGCACACCATACCCTTGGCGTCGAGAATCATAGGGTACTCTTTGAATCCCTCAACGGTCCAAGCATACTCCTTGCCTGTCTTCATCTCTGTGAGCATCCATGTCAAGTCATGCTCCTCCTCTTCACCGAGGGGTTGGAACTTGAACTCCGGTGGCTTGGTTGTATAGGTTACGGGGAACTCTACTGGACTCAAGTCGTGGATACCAATAGCTACCTTACGGCGTTTCCTACCATGGGTCACGTGCAGCTTCTCCTGCATCTGGATCAGTGACCTGATCAAAGCGTCATCGAAATCGACGTTCTTGATAACCGCTGTCACGAAGTAGGGACGCACGCTCTGGGTTTTCTCGTCTACGATTACCTTGTAATCTGATTTGTGAACATAATAGTCTCGGCACCCGGGGCGCTCACCAGTCCAGCTAGCGAAGGCTCTTACCAAGCCCTCTATACTGAGCAAGTCTGGTCTGTTGGGGAAGACCTCTAAAGCGAACCCCTCATCTGTCTCTCCTTCCCAGCTTGTTCCCATCATGGGTAGGCGTTCCATTAGTTCAGGAACATCTATGTCTCGTCCGAGTAGCTCTTGGAAGTCTTCTAGGTTTACTTCTATTACTGGCACACCATTCACCTCGTCCATAGTTTGGCTTTTCTTAGCAAGCCTATGTCGTTACTGTATAACTCCCTGATTGAGTCAATATGATAGCTCTGCATAACCAGCCTATCGAAGCCGGGACCCCATGCGAGCACAGGAACATCTACGCCCAACAAGGGTTTGACTACTTCTGGTCTGAACATGCCTGAGCCGAATAACTCCATCCACTCGCCTCTTTCCTCGATCCATACCTCTGCCTCCATACTCATCTCGGTGTAGGGGAAGTATCCGGGTCTGAACCTGAACTTCTCCAAGCCCAATCCCTCTAGGTATGCTTTGAGGTAGCCCTGCATCTCCCTGAATGTAACATCCTCACCAACAACGATACCGTCTGTCTGGTAGAACTCGGCTAGGTGGTTCCAGTCGATGGTCTCGTTCCTGAAGACACGTCCAACGCTGAAGAACTTACCCGGAAGCTCCTCTGGCTTAAGTTTAGCGATCTGTAGCACGGATAAGCTTGTAGTGTGTGTCCTAAGCACTGTTCTTTTTGCGAACTCTGGGTCCCACTTGTACTGCCACCCCTTGCTACCTGTGGTCCAACCGTTCTCGTGGGTCTGTTTCACCTGTTCAACCATCTTTGGGTCGGGTAGCCTTCCCTTGTATGGGGTCTTCATGTAGAAGGTGTCCGCTAGATCCCTTGCTGGGTGGTCTTGTGGCTGATAGAGTGCATCGAAGTTCCAGAAGTTAAGCTCCAGATAGTTACCTTTCATCTCTTTGAAGCCTAGTTCGACCCAGAATCTTCTGATATAGTCGATGATCTGGCTGATGAAGTGACGTTTTCCCGGTGTTGTGCTTGGTACTGGTAGGGTTACGTCATAGGTTTGGAACCTTGCTCCCCTCCAGCCTTCGGTAGCTAGCATCTCGGGTGTTAGCTGTGTGATTACTGGTTTTGATTCTACTCTGTCTAACTCGGGTAATACCTGTTTTCCGAACTCAGTTATGGCTACGTACCGGGTGACTGTCTGGGACTCCTTGACCAAGTTACGCTTTACCAACTGGTCTAGGGTCTCAAGCTCAGCCTCACTGAACTCCTTGGCGTTCACCTTACCATCAGCCTTGAGTTTGGCTATGAGCTTCTCCGCAGGTGTCTCGCCCACATTCTTTCCTTCATCTGTGCTT
>JAOZIG010000540.1 GCA_026014515.1 Candidatus Bathyarchaeota archaeon
CGGTGCCGCCCCAGCAGCAGCTCCAGCCGCAGCTGAGGAAGAAGCAGCCCCTGAAGAAGAGGCTAAGGAAGAGGAACCAGAAGAGGAAGAGGACCTACAGGGACTCGGAGCTCTCTTCGGTTAAGTCTCTTCTACACTTTTTTGTGTTTAATAATCCAATTCCTTGTTTTGACAAGTTTTCCAATGAGGGGTTTCCATGCATGGGGTTTGATTTACCCTTTTATGGAGGCTTTGAGGATATAGTGTGTAATAGACGGAGTAGTATTTGCTCGGAGTGGTCTAAGATATCTTTAAATGATTTACATTTCAAGCTAAGGTGGTTCAATTGATAAGTTCTGAGACACTGAAAAAAAAGTACATTGAGTTTTTCCTTGAACACAATCACAAAAGAATAGCAAACTCACCGCTGATACCAGAGAACGACCCCACGGCGCTCTTCATATCAGCGGGAATGCATCCACTGGTACCCTACCTACTGGGCCAACCTAACCCAAGTGGAAAACGTTTGGTAAATGTCCAGAAATGCCTCAGAACCAGCGATATAGATGAAGTGGGAGACAGCTTCCACCTAAGCTTCTTTGAGATGCTTGGAAACTGGAGCCTTGGAGATTATTTCAAGGACGAGTCCATTAGGATGAGTTACGAGTTCCTCACAAGCAAAAAATGGCTGAACATCGACCTAGACAAGCTATCAGTTACAGTTTTCGCGGGAGACGAGAACATCCCAAGGGATGAAGTAAGCGCGGGCATCTGGAAAGAGCTTGGAGTACCCGAAGACAGAATCTACTATCTTCCAGCTGAGGATAACTTCTGGGGACCAGTAGGCAGCACAGGACCCTGTGGACCTGACACGGAGATATTCTACGATACAGGCATCGAGGCATGTAGTGTCGACTGCCAACCCGGATGTTCATGTGGAAAATACTGTGAGATATGGAACAATGTCTTTATGGAGTACAACAGGACCCCTGATGGAAAATTCGTGCCCCTTGAACAGAAAAACGTAGACACGGGCATGGGCGTAGAGAGAACCACATCAATACTTCAAGGCAAGGATAACGTCTACGAGACAGAGATATTCGCGCCTCTAGTTGAATATGTTAAGGCTCTCGCTGGAATCGAGGAAGTTGAACCTAGTCAGGTTAAGAGCATCAGGATAATCGTTGAACACGCACGTGCAGCAACATTCCTTCTAGCAGAAGGTATAGTTCCACTGAACACAGAACAAGGATACGTTCTTCGTAGGATGATAAGGAAAGCCATCAGACGGGGTAAGCTCTTAGGAGTGGATGATGAGTTCCTTAGTGTTCTAGCTGAGAAGGTGATCGACACTAACTCTTGGGATTATCCATACCTCAAAGAAAAACAGGAAACTATCATCTCTGAGCTGAAAAAAGAGCATAAAAAGTTCAGTAATACCCTCCAAAAAGGACTTAACAGATTCAACAGGATGGCAAAGAAAAACAAGAAGATCAGTGGAACAGACGCCTTCTTGCTTTACCAGAGCTTTGGTTTCCCCATAGAGATCATAGTAGAGCTTGGTGAAGAGAATGATATTCCAATAGACGTGGATGGATTTAACGCGGAGTTTGAGAAACACCAGAACGTCTCCAGAGCAGGCGCGGATAAACGGTTTGGCAGCGGACTCGCAGACCATTCAGATAAGACCGTTAGACTGCACACAGCGACACATCTGTTGAATGAGGCGTTGAGAAAGGTTCTTGGAGATCAGGTTGAACAGAGGGGCTCCAATATTACGCCTGAGCGTCTAAGGTTTGACTTCAACTTCCACCGTAAGGTCACCAAGGAGGAGCTACAACAGGTTGAGGACTTGGTTAATGAACAGATCGAGAAGGCTATTCCTGTTGAGAAATGTGAGACTACTTTCGAGAAGGCAAAAGAGATGGGTGCACAGGCGGTGTTTGAGCAAAGATATGGTGACAAGATCACGGTATACTCCATAGGTGATTTCTCTATGGAGGTATGTAGCGGACCTCACGTTGAGAACACCAGTGAGCTTGTGCACTTTAAGATAAAGAAAGAAGAAGGTATCTCTGCTGGTGTACGCAGGATTAGGGCCGTTGTGGAGTAGCCTCTTTTTCTAATGTTTTAAATAAGAGGGCTCAAAACTATGGTTAACATCGCTAGTGATATATTATTCATGGATTGGGAGAAGTAAAACCTTGAGTATGTGGACTGAACTCGTCAACATCGCCTTAGCGCATGGATATCTCGGGGTCTTCATACTAGCATTGCTATGTAACATGACGTTCTTTCTTCCAGCCCCAGTAGTAGTACCAATTTACGCTCTTGGAGTAACCCATAACCCGATACTCTTGGGGCTAAGCAGCGGAATAGGATCAACAATAGGCGAGTTCTCATCATACGTTATCGGCGTAGCCAGCAAGAAGGTCATTGACACCAGATATGAGAAACAGTTACGGATTACGCGGCGGCTTCTTGAAAAGCATGGGATGATACTGATTTTCATATTTGCTTTGACGCCTCTCCCAGACGACTTGCTGCTGGTTACTTTTGGCGTCATTAATTATGATCTGAAGAAGGCTTTCACTGCGATGCTTGCTGGAAAAATACTGATGAACATAGGCGTCGCGTATGCTGGTAGATACAGTTTCCCAACACTGTGGATGTATATTACATCAATCTCGACTCTTCAAATCGGAATATTACTGTTTATCGGCGTATTAATCCTATATCGTGCCTCTAAGATTGACTGGTCAAGCACCTTAGAACGATTTGATGTAGAGGACGAATAGGCTCCCATGTTATCAAACCCCTAAAAGTGGTTAGAGGCTGTCCTGTAGGTTCATCCGCAACTGTTTTTACTCATAACCTTTATTCTCACTGCTATCAATTGGAGATCAGATAGAGGATAGTATGCATATGGTTGAATGGAAACAGATCGAAGAAAAATGGCAGAAACGCTGGGCAGACGCCAAAGCGTTCGAGACCGACCCAGACCCCGCGAAGCCCAAGTTCTATCTAACAGTAGCCTACCCATACCCCAACAGCCCGCAGCACATCGGACACGGCAGAACCTACACGTTGACTGATGTACATGCACGGTTCCAACGGATGCACGGCTACAATGTGCTACTCCCAATGGCGTGGCACTTTACTGGAACACCGCTTTTCGCGATGGTAGAGAGACTCAAGGAAAGAGAACCGGGAATACTCGATACATTCCTCAACCTTTACAAGATCCCAGAGAGCAAGCTACCCGAGCTAGAGGACCCTGTATCGATGGCTACGTACTTCGCTATGGAGATCAAACATGGCATGCAGCGCATCGGCTACAGCATGGACTGGAGACGAGAGTTCACAACAGTAGACCCAATCTACAGCAAGTTCATCGAGTGGCAGTTCGCCAAACTAAGACAGAAGGGATTCATCACTCAGGGAAGCCACCCAGTAGGATGGTGTCCAAGCTGTGGAAACCCAGTAGGACAACATGATACAATAGGTGACAAGGAGCCTGAGATTGAGGAGTTCACTGTTATCAAGGTGAAACATGATGACTTGATTTTCCCAGCTGGTACGCTGCGCCCCGAGACTGTTTATGGTATCACAAACATGTGGATTAACCCTGACGCGGTCTATGTGGAAGCGAATGTTGATGGTGAACGTTGGGTTATCAGCGCTGAAGCCGCTAACAAGTTCCAGCTACTGGGACGAGACATCGAGATCATAGATGAGTACATGGGAAGCAAGTTCATTGGATTGACTCTGACCAACCCAGTTACTGGTGCAGAGTTCCCCATGCTGCCAGCGAGCTTCGTTGACCCCAAAGCAGTCACAGGTGTAGTCATGTCTGTGCCCGCCCACGCGCCATTCGACTACGTCGCATTAGAGCAGTTGAAGCGTGAGGTCAAAAAGAACCCTGAGAACTATAAGATCAAGCCAGAGGACATCAAGGACATTGTGTCTATTCCTGTTATCGAGATAGACGGATACAGTGAGATTCCCGCACGAGATGTAGTTGAGAAGCTGAAAGTTACTGACCAGAATGACCCCAACTTGGAGAAAGCAACCAAGGAAATCTACAGCGCAGAGTTCCACGGCGGAAAAATGAAGACCAATACAGGACAATACGCCTCACTACCAGTTCAAGTAGCTAAGGAAGCGGTCAAACAAGACTTGATCGCAAATGGCGCAGCCACCACAATGTACGAGATGCTGGAACCTGTTCAGTGCCGCTGTGGCGCAGAGATTGTGGTCAAGATTTTCGAGAACCAGTGGTTCATCAACTATGGTGACCCAGAGTGGAAGAAGCTGGCACACGAGAACATTGAGGACGCTAACATTATCCCAAGGGAGCTGAAACAAGAGTTCCACAACGTCGTAGACTGGCTAAGAGAGAAGGCATGTGCAAGAAAGGCAGGTTTAGGCACACCATTACCATGGGAGCCTGAGTGGACCATCGAGGCACTGAGTGACTCAGTCATCTACATGGCGTATTACACGGTCATCAAGGGAATAAACGAGATCAAACCAGACCCAAAGACACTGACAGAGGAGTTCTGGGACTATGTCTTCTTGAGTAAGGGAGACGCAGCCAAGGTAGCGGCTAATACAGAGTTCCCAGAGGATAAGC
>JAOZIG010000200.1 GCA_026014515.1 Candidatus Bathyarchaeota archaeon
CTGTCAACGCTAACCTATTGTTTCCAACTGCAAGCATCATCAAGGTACCCATACTGCTTGAGTTCTATAATCAGGTAGCAGCAGGTGACATTGACTCCGATGAAGTTCATAGGCTCAGTGATGATGTGAAGGTCGGAGGCAGTGGAGTGCTTCAGTTCATGAGCGAAGAAACAAGGCTAACATTGGGGGACTGGGCGAAGCTGATGATAAACCTCAGCGATAACACAGCCACCAACTACATGATCGATGTTGTAGGCATGGAAAACGTGAACGATCTCCTTGAACGCCTCGGATTAGACAAGACAAGGCTCCTACGCAAGATGCAGGCCGGGCTGGACCCTGATAAGATCGAGAACCTGACAACTCCACGCGAGTTCTCACGACTCATGATGATGATCAAGAACCACTATGGATTGGACGCAGAGGTATGCGAGAAAACACTAGAGGTACTGAAGCTCTACAAGGATGGTGTAATCTTCGTGGCGCTACCTGAAGACCTTACGGTGGCTGATAAGAGCGGCTGGATGGGCGGTGTTCAGTGTGATTCTGGTATCGTCTACGCGGAGAAGCCCTATATTGTGACTGTGATGGCGAGCCACATACCGGCGTGGGATAGGAACGGCATCGAGACCCGTGAGAACCTCAAACAGATGGTATCAGAGATACACGACTACTACAGCAACAAGGCAACCACATCAAGATACGGTAGACGCAGTTGAAGACAGTAGAAACGGTCTCTTTCATCCTCATCAGAGACCAGAAGATACTCGTAGAACGCAGACGAAAAGACCGGGTAAACGACCCCGGAGCCGTAGTGGTTCCCGGTGGGCATGTTGACCCCGGCGAGACGCCGTTGATGGCTGTAAAACGCGAGCTATTGGAGGAGCTTGGAGTAGAGTGCAACTCTTTCAGGTTCTATGATCGGATGCTTTGTGAGTCTGACACTGAGTATCAGATGAATAGCTGGTTTGTTTGTGAGGATTGGAGGGGTGAGCCCTTGGCTTCAGAGGCTGATGAGATATTCTATCTTGGCTGTGATGAGTTGGATCGGTTGAGTCTTCCCAATGACCGTCAAGTGGTCACAAGGGTGTTTCGGGAAGAGATTCAGAATTAATTAAACAAGTTATTATACTCGGTCTTGTTTTCTCTGACTCATGAGCGTTGAGCTTCCAGAAGCAAGAATACTAGCAGAGCAACTGGATCAAGCGATTACAGGTAAAATCATCAAGGAATACGATCTCAAAGACGTTGAACGCATGATCAAGGTAGGTTTCCTCAACAAAGACCTCTCAGAGTTCAAGCCAATCAAAGACAAGAAAGTACTTGGAGTCACAAGCCGTGGAAACACCATCAGAGTCCACTTAGATGGTGAGATGAATATCCTTATCGGACCAGAGTATGGAGGCGTGCTTTCCTATCTTGAGAAGGGTGGTAAGGTACCCAAGTATCATTTGAAGCTGGTTTTTGATGATGGCTCGATACTGACTACCCGGATAACCAGCATGGGTATCGTCTATGCGGTAGCTGATGACAGGTTGACCGAGAGTTACCTGTATAATCGTGACTTTATGGGTGGTATCTCCCCCGATGAACCAGATTTCACATGGGCGTGGTTCAAGGAGACCATTGGAGCCGAGAACCGTCAACTCAAACCCCTTCTAGTGGGTAAAGACGCCCATATAATCGGTGTTAGCAACGCTACCTTCCAAGATGTTCTCTACCGGGCCAAGATACACCCCAAACGCAGAGCATCCGATCTCTCAGAGGATGAGCTTCATGCCCTATACGATGCCATCAAGACAGTGGTCACTGAGCGACTTGGGAAACTGGGTAAAGCCGAGTTCACAGACATATATGGGGTACAGGGTGGGTATGTGGCGGCGATGGGGCCAAACATGAAGGATCAGAAGTGTCCACGCTGTGGTACTGAGATTGAGAAGCGGGCCCATGGTGGCGGTAGCGTGTACCTTTGTCCAAGTTGTCAAAGGGAGTAATATTCCAATTTTATTAAATGTAAACACATTTAGATGCGCGGCATTTCTATTCATCTGTGAATCAGGTGGACGACAAAATCATCATTGGCGAGTTTCAGTATCATATGGTATCCGACTACGATGAAGCGACATTGAACCAAAGAATAGGAATTACTGGCGTCGTTGACTCCAAACCCGTTATCAAGCATTCACCTTCTCGGAGGCCCTTCAAGATACGCTTGGTAGATTATTTTGTTAATACATGGTTCACTGTTGACGGCGTAAAGGTACTATATGAGGGTCCAGCGTTTTTGAGGAAAGGTCAGCACGTGACTCTGTGGGGAAAGAAAAAGCATGATCACTTTGAGGTTATTAGGATCGAGACCGAGGACTTTATTCTGGAGATCGATTAGGTTTACGAATAATAAGTAAAATAAGCCTCAGTTGTACCCCATTTGGTATGTCAGAGGATCGTTCGCTTCTCATAGCGAAGAACTGGTGGGATAAGCTCCCACGAAAAATATACTCAACACTAGAAAGAGTCCCCATCAAGCAGGACTGGTTCCAAGTCTACAGGGTGCTCCCAGACATCTACGTCTTCTACGAGCCATACCAGTACGAGGAAGCCCTCAGCACACTGATCCTTGGTGAGGACAAAGCTATACTCATCGACACAGGCTGCGGAATAGGCAACCTCCGGGAAGCAGTAGAAGAGGTCACGGATATGCCTGTGATGGTCTTGAACACCCACGCCCATAACGATCACATCGCCCAGAACTACATGTTTGACGAGATAGCTATGTTGGATCATCCGTGGAGCCATAAAGCGCAGGAAGGATTACCAATCAGCGAGATGGCACACTTGGTCGCTGACGGTATGTATTGGAAGCCATTACCAGAGGGGTTCGATAAGGAGAACTATGTGGTTCCCGGGTTCAAGGTCACAAAGTGGTTCAAAGATGGAGATGTATTTGATCTCGGTAACAGGACGCTTGAGGTGATGCATACACCGGGCCACACACCCGACAGCCTATGCCTACTGGACAGGGAGGACAAGCTTCTGTTTACTGGTGACATGTTCTACACTGGTGGTATCTACACGTATCTCAACGGCGGTGATATTCCAACATTCGTTGATAGCTATATGCGGATGCTTGACCACTACAATGAATATGAGCGACTGATGCCAAGCCACAACGAGCCATGGGTCGAGAAACAGCTACTAAAAGATGTATTCAAGGCAGTCGTAGACATAGCTGAGGGAAGGGGAATATACAAGGAAGGCACAGACCGGGGTACCCCAATCAGGAAATATGAGTACGAGCGCTTCAGCGTCGTCACAAGGGCACCCGAATAGACGTCCGCTGCCTCACGTTCTCTTTTATCGCGTTTATTTTTCGGTACCACTTGTAGAGTCTGTGGTCTTGTTTTTCTCTGGGCTCTAACCTGTTCATGAAATCAGTGAAACGTTGCCTGAACACATTATCCGTGAAATCATTAGCCCGAATAATTCCCTTCTCGCGTAGCTCTCTCCGCTGCGTTTCATCGTTGAGTATCATTCTGATTTTCTCTACAGCCTCCTCACTAGTTGAGTAAGCAAGCCCATATTCCTCGTTTTCCAGTAGAATATCACTCCACGGTCCACCACCTCGATAGACCAATGGGATACAGCCCAGACTCATGGCTTCAACGATAGCCATACCGAATGCCTCATCGGGCTGTGTCGAGAGATAGACGCTGCACCTGTTCATCAACTCGATTATGTTCTCTCTTTTTGGGTTCACATAGACCTCTATGTTTCGATATTCCCGTAGTTTGCTGATAAGTCTCTCAGAACCGTACTCGGTTCTACCAGCCACATTGAACCTGTTCTTGGAGTTCGCGGCTATCTCAGCTATCTTGTTGAGGTTCTTTGATGGTTTGAGTCTGGCTACTGTGAGTATCTCACCGTTTTTCTCGGCTTGAATCGTTGATGGAAGCTGTACTGGGGGGGTGATTACTTCGATTCGTCCAGTGTGCCTTATTCTTGCTGCGTTAAATCTGGAGTTAGTGATAATAGCCTCGGAGCGATACTGATCAAGGCGTTTAGAGACATATCCATAGACTCTTTTTATCAACCCCCAGAAGGGAATCCCATAATTATTGTCTGTGACTGAGCTCATGGGCACAGAGTGGACTACTGAGACCTGTGAAAAGTAGGGTAATATCTCGCCGTAGTTGTTGATGCATATGTCTGATTCCTCGCAGCCTTTGATTAGGAGCCATGTGTAGGCTAGGGCTGTTTTGAGCCACTGGATTATGCCGTCTGGTGTTAATTGTTTCTCTTGTAGGTAGTGTTCGGTGCTGGGTTCAACCTTGATGTGATGAGTCTGGTTTAGCGTATCCCAATCTGTTTTGTCGATGGTGTAGAGATTTACACTGTGCCCTAGTGTTTGAAGGCATTTTATCATCACTACTAGGTAGCGTTCTGCTCCCCCAGCCTTGTTCATGCTGGGGTGTACGACGGATATCTCCAAGTCAACTAGTGATACTAGGGTTGGTGAATAACTCCCCTGTAACCAAGTAATATCAATACATCAAACAGT
>JAOZIG010000046.1 GCA_026014515.1 Candidatus Bathyarchaeota archaeon
GGGATGATGTGCCATGACATCATAGTAGAGAAGTCTCACAGGGGTGGTTCTCTCCATCCAAAGGTCTTCGATATAATTTGATGCCTCAGATACTATCGTTATACTGGTGTACTTGACCCCAAGCTCAGTACTATTCTCCCACTCGCAGATTCCCCTACAGTAATAATCGGTGCTGGTTCGGCTCTGAAGTGCCGTGTATAGTTTGGGTGTCACATAGCCTCTTACCACGATGTTGATGGGGATGAGGTCGGCTCCATATACGCTGGTTAGTTTTAGGGGGAAAAACAGTTTGCGTGTTGGGAAATTGATTGAGATGGAGACCTGTCTCTGTTCTGATTCGGATTCTGAGGGGAAACTTACCACAAAGGAATATCCTCTGTGTATGTAATCCTCAAAGAGTTCCCGGTTATCATCGGATAATCCTCCACCATGGGACTGAAGATAACCATCTAAGGACTCTGTATCCTCTGCTTTGATCAGCTCTGTTGTGAGCCCATACTTGGAGATAGACTGAGTTATCGAAACACTTTCTGATGCACCCATGTTATCATATTCTTTCAGAAGAAGCCCCATGGAGTATGAATGCCCACCACGTATGCGAAGTGAAAGAAGAGGATACAACTGGCTGAACTTCAACATCTGCTCAGTGAAGCCGAAAATGCTCGCAGCCGACTCTTGGACGTTAACACCTTGAAGGCTCGGAGCTTCATCAGTTATCCCGATTTTTATGTTTCGGGGTGATGCTGGAACAGGGAATATCCATAATGCGTCCTCCATTGAACTGGCTAGATTAACGGTGAGAAGCATCTCTTGTCCAAATAATGTTGGTTTGATGTAGCAGGTCTGGCTTTCTTCCCGTACATATGTGTTTTCACCGATGTCTGCTTTTTCTTTCAATAACATGCCATCCGCTGAGACCGGTATACATGGACTAACGAGAAGCAAAAACATCAAGATATTAAAGAAAACGTGTTTCGCAGTTACTCGGCTCTTACTCACAATACTCGTAGAAATAGTATGATTTTGAAATATAGTGTTTTCCATAAAAAACTAAACATTTGAGTAATGGGAAATCTCGAAAAAAATTGTTTAATAAAAAATCCTCTATTGAGATATGAGTATAATAAGTTCAGTATCCTTAGAAAGGAGGATAAAAAAATGGTTAAGATACCAGAAGAGGTAAGAACCTTATTCACTGATAACCGCGTCATCGCGATGGGAACAAGCACTAAAGACGGGACTCCAAACACAGTCTATATAGGGTCTTGGTGGTGGCGAGATGATGAGACAGTTCTCGTGGTGGATAACTTTTTCAAGAAAACAAGAAAAAACCTTGAGGAAAACCCAATCGTATCACTTGTGGTCTGGGATCGCATCAAACAGGCTTCATATCAGTTGAAAGGAAATGCAACCCTTCACACAGAAGGCGAAGACTTTGACAACGCGCTTAAAATCGAACGAGATAGAACCGATATGTTCTACCCATGTAAGGCCATCGTACTCATACACATCGAAGAGGTATATGAGGCGATGTACGGTGAAGGCGCTGGAGATAGAATAGTATAATTTGGAGCCTCGGGCGGGATTTGAACCCGCGGCCAACAGCTTACAAGGCTGCCGCTCTACCCCTGAGCTACCAAGGCGATTCGCACAGAGTATGTCAAGGGCGATCAAATAAAGATTATCGTCTGGATAGTGGAGACAGCTTTAAACAGGAGCTGGTTTCAGGTATCTCGTTGAAGATAAAAGGGGTTCTTGGCTGCTTTCTGGCATTGATACTGGTTTCTTGCTCGGTTTTAGCGGCTGCTGATACTGTTTTGCCCATTATACTGGATAAGGAAGGCTCAACGGGTGGGCTGGAGCTGGTCGTCCACACGGGTTGGCTTCAGGAAAATGAACCGATACATCATCAATTACTTGTTTATGATTATAGTTTGACGCAGCGAGCCAATGCCTCGGTGCAGAAGTGGCGTGACGAGTTAACCGCTTTGAGTAGCCCCGATGGGTACCGGATCATGGGTGTTGTGACTGAGATTGATCATCATGATCCCTATGGGGTTTTAGAGACAACGATAGAGGTATTGAAGATGCAAGAGGAAAACACAGAGTATGACTGGTATGATGTCACGGTATCCCAGACACTTACACCCGGGGCAAACTATACATCGGATTGGGAGTGGAACTGGCTCACCTACACCATGAACGGCACATATGGCAAAGGAAACATCATGCTATCAGACTATGATCCACCACCAAGCCACGAAGCCCCAACGGGGATATTCACTTTCCTCTGGAGACTCTTGGGTTTTGACTTGAGTAACTATCTACCATGGATAGGAAGACCTGAGCCGGTCTTGGAAGGCGTTGATATGAGTGATTTCAGCTTGGAGGTTTACCGTGTCAGGTACTCTGCAGAACGTGAGTATAGTCACCGGGATGAGCCTTTGGAGATCCGGCATCACTATGTGGCTCGCGTTGTTGATGGAGGGGAGCCTGTTTTCTGGCACCAGACACAGGTCCAGTATACTCAGGCAGAGGATTATGCTCAGATACCAGTCATTACGCCGCCATTAGCCACTGGATACATTAAGGTAAGATAGGCGTGGTATGGGTCAAAGCTATTAATCCTCTGGGGGAGTATTAGTTAGATTTAATTTGTCGATCATTGAGCCAGAGGGAAAAACGATCACACGTTCATTTAGACTGGACAAGGCGTGGCATGATGCCTTGGCTGAGATTGCGGAAGAACGTGGAGTATCACTGAGTTCGTTGCTGGAGAAGGTTTGTAGAGACTATGTGTTATTCTATCAATGGGTCGAGAATCTTGGCAGCATCGTTTTCTCGCCAAACACTGTACTTGAAGTCATTAATGCCCTTGATGAGGAACAGCTTTGTGAGATCGCTGAAAAAGTAGCCAAGTCTACATTCAAGGAATCGTATATGGTGCGTGGTGATAGTCTTGATTTTGAGACTGTTAGGTTTCAGATCAAGGACCAGATGGGTAGGTATGCTAACTGGTTCACTGTGATTGAGCATGAGACGGATGATCATTATTTCTATATTCAACACAACTATGGGGAGAAGTGGAGTTGTTTTGTGGAGACCTATCTTAGTAGTTTGTTTAGGGATATTGCTGATGTAGATGTCAGGACAGAGCGAGTAGACCAGAATATACTTGTAAAATTGAAAACAAAACAATAACACAATACGCTTGTTACATCAACTGGAAAAATGTTTTTTTCCTAGTTTTTGAGACGATTATTTTACTTTTTTTGGTCTTTGGTTTCCTTGATTTTTGACTCAATATGTTGGAGGGATAGCTTCTTTGGGCTGAACCCCTTCAAAGAGTTGTAAGCGAGGTATCTTGCCTGCGCCTTCTCAAGAATCTTGTATGATTCCCTGTTGACGTCAATATCCCCATAGAGGTCATGGAGATCGGTGTGTATGTGGAACATCAACAGGTTATACTTTGAGTGAATCGTCTTCCAGATAATGGGAATATTCTCGTTAATCAGCAACGAGTTCAACCCAGCGTTCATAGGATGCTCCAAGTGCACCAGCATATACGACAACAGGTAACCCGGAGGCATGAATAGCTCAGGGAACCTGCAAACAGGCTCCAAGAGAACCTTCTCCTTGAGCATCTGGTCAACCCGTTTCTCAACGGTGCGGCTGTGTAACCCTGTGGTCTGGGTAATGCGGTTCCTGTTATACTTGATGCCTTTTCCCGTCAAGAGGTATCTGAGAATCGAAACATCTAGTTGGTCTATACAGTGTCCATTGAGGCATACCTCGCCTTTCTGGCTATCACGTTCAAGAATATTGATGCTGGTGCTGGGATCATATTTCAGAAGAAGCTCGTTGCTGATGTATATCGTGTTGCTGTTGAATGTGGCATGCTCCTTCTCAACACCGTAAACGGTTTCCAGCATATGAGGCAACACTGACAGCCACTCATGGGCTTCCTTCAAGTCCTTGTGGAGAGTAAAGATAAGGGTCCCATATTCGCCTTGCCTGAACTTGTAAGCTGCGATAATCTTTGGGTCATCCTGTATCCATCGCTTGATCCTGGGCTGACATTCAACACAGTCAGGGATGTCCATGTTTGTAAGTAGCAACAATGGATACGCTGTGAATAGGTGGTAGAATGGGAAACTGGGGGGTGTGATGATGTTATTTTTGATAAGTCGTTCTACTCTTTCCTGTATGGTGCCCCTATTTTTTGATAACTTGCGTCCTAGTTCACTATAGTTGATTACTACAGATTCACCGGATACAAGAGACTCCATTATTCTCAGATTATCGTCATTTTCTAGAATCTCAGACACCATAGCCCTCAGATATTACTGTTTATAGATTCTTTAATACTATTCGAGAGAAGGAATGGACAAATCATCCTATTGATTATTCAGGATGATGTCGTCGTATTCAGTCTCTACGAGATACTTGTGGTATAGCTCCTCCTTTGCGAAAGATACTAACATCTTACCAAGCTCGGTGCCCTTGAAGTTCTCCGCAAGCATCATGTAGAAGTCGTGGGCGGTCT
>JAOZIG010000456.1 GCA_026014515.1 Candidatus Bathyarchaeota archaeon
TAAACAAAACAGATTGTCTTTTTTTCAAGAATCAACGGCGTTTAGACATAATAATGCCCTTACAGCGACTCGCATACTCACAATACTCAAGACAACTAGGAGTCGATTCCTTCTTCTCCCACTTAGCCCCACAATCAAGACACTCACCCTGATCCTCATCACTCCAGACCTCCACTCTACCACCACACACCAGACAAACCTCATAATCCACACTGGGACGAACAAAAGGCTCTATACCGGGGCAATGGTTCTCATCTGGACGTTTCAGGAAACTCAAAGGGGTTCACCTATAGGAGTACCGTTTGATCTGTTGGGCGCGGCGTCTTAATAACCAATACACGTAGAGGCTTGCCAGACTCGTTGTACCAGCAGTGCACTATCTTAGCTGGGCTATGGATGACTGTGTCCTGTGTCACTGTCTTTTTCTCGTCACCAATCTCAATAACGCCCTCGCCTTCCAGCACATAGAATAATACGTCTACTGGTGTGATGTGGCGTCTAAGCTTCTCACCGGGCTGTAACAGTATATGTACACCCAGTGCGTTCTCATGGTCATAGATCTTCTTGGTCTCAACCCCATGAGGGTTCTTACCGGGTTCAGTATCAGATACTCTCGTAATCTCCATAATATCACCAAAAAAGTTGGGGGGTTAGCCCAGTATTGCATTCATATCCTCATCCACTGTGGTGATGGGCATGATGTTGAAGTTCTCAACAAGCACATTCAGCACATTGGGGGTTATGAACGCGGGTAGGCTTGGACCCAGTCTGATGTCCTTGATACCCAAGTAGAGTAGGCTCAACAGTATGGCGACTGCCTTCTGCTCATACCAGCTCAATATCATGCTCAGGGGTAACTCGTTTACTCCGACATCAAACGCTTTTGCGAGAGCAACTGCGATCTGAACTGCACTATAGGCATCATTACACTGACCAATATCCAGTAGCCTTGGGATACCTCCAATATCGCCAAGTTGCTTATCGAAGAACCTGAACTTTCCACAAGCCAGCGTCAAGACCACGGTGTCCTCTGGTGCCTTCTCGACAAACTCGGTATAGTAGTTGCGTCCAGTCTTTGCTCCGTCACAGCCACCAACCAGGAAGAAGTGCCTGATCTTACCCGCCTTGACGGCGTCAATCACTGTTCCAGCGACGTTCATTACGGCGTTGTGACCGAACCCAACCAGTACAGAGCCCTTCTCTGTGTCGGCTGAGAACCCGGGCATCTCCTGTGCCTTCTTGATTACCTGTGTGAAGTCTTTGTCTTTGATGTGGATGACTCCATCGTAGCCTACCAAGCCTGTGGTGAATATGTTGCCAAGGTAGCTTTCGGCTGGTTTCTGGATACAGTTGGTGGTCATCAGGATAGAGCCGGGGAACTCCTTGAACTCCTTTAGCTGGTTCTGCCAAGCCGTACCATAGTGCCCATAGAAGTGGCTATACTTTTTGAGTTCTGGGTAGCCGTGGGTTGGTAGCATCTCGCCATGAGTATAGATGTTGATACCCTTGCCCTCTGTCTGTTTAAGCAGTAACTCTAGATCATGCAGATCGTGTCCAGATACTAGGATCGCCTTACCTTTCTTTGCTCCAAGGGGTACACTGGTGGGTACAGGGTGACCATAATGACCAGTGTTTGCTGCGTCAAGTAGCTCCATGGCACGTAGGTTGATCTCGCCACACTTGAGAACCATGCCCACCATCTCATCAACGGCGGCGTTGGGCTTCATAGATGCCACGAAACCATCATAGATGAAATCATAGACCTTCGGGTCCTCGTGTCCAAGGATTGCAGCGTGGTCGGCGTAAGCCGCCACACCCTTCAATCCATAAATTAGGGTCTGTTGTAGGCTGTGGACATCAGGGTCACGGTCTGGATCAGATAATACACCCACCTCTGCCCCTTGCTTTACCATGGCTTCAATGGTGTCGGCTGGGAAGAAGCCAGTTGCGCGGTTATCGTATCCTTCTGGTCCACCTGCTTCTTTGATCTTCTTCTTCAAGGCTTCGCGGTACTCTACTGCCTTGTTGATTAGGGGCGGGAACCTTTCTGGGTCGAAGTTTACGTTGGTCAGGGTACTGAAGGTTGCCTCCGCGGTGAAGCGGTTGAAGCTTGTATCTACTACTCCGTGGCGTCTTCCCTCCACGACCACATATGATAAGCCTTTTACGGCGTACAATAATAGGTCTTGAAGAGCAGCCACTTCGGGACTCTTGCCACAGACTCCGAACTTGGTACAGCCGGTTCCGCCGGCTGTTTGCTCACATTGATAACAAAACATTGTTTTTCCTCATCAAGATGCTTTGAGGGGGCAGTTGGCTCCGTTGCCGCAGTATTTCTCGGCGTGGTGTTCAACTGCTTGTAGGATTGGGTCCATTGTCTCGTGGTTGAGATAATAGACGTTGTTTTTTCCTTCTCTTTTACGTGTGACGAATTTGCAGCGTGTTAGTGGGCGTAGGTTGTGGCTTATCATGCTTTGTTCTTGGTCCAGTGCTTCTACTAGCTCTGTGACGCTCATTGGTTGTTCGTTTAGTTGTTCGATGATTGCTAGTCTTGTTGGGTTTGCTAGGGTTGAGAAGAATCCATAGCATAGTTCGGTTGATCCTTTTTTCATCCACCATTCCTCATGAAGCATTCTTCATATGAAGAAAGTATCATGACGATATAAGGGTTACGGCATCACACATCATAAGGACAATCATCAACAACGCCACAACGATCAGACGCATGACGCTGCACAAGCTCAAACAATGGCCCAACAAGAGCCTCATTCAGATAAACATACTTCTCCTTACCCTTACGCTGTGATTCAATAAACCCACAGCGCTCAAGAAGCTTCAAGTTATGACTTATCATACTCTGCTCCTGATCAAGAAGCATAGCCAAACCACTGACATTCATGGCACCATCTTGAAGCCTCTCCAAAATGGCGAGGCGTGTTGGGTTTGCCAACGTCGCGAAGAACCCGTAGCAGATTTCGTTTAATCCTTGTTTCATCTCCTTCCCCACACTCGAAGCAGATGCCGTACAATGTATTCCGGTGTTTAATAAGTGAAATGGTGGTATGAAAGTAATAATTGAAGAAAATTAAAAGTGAAGCTTATTCAGGCTTCCATCGATGACCTTCATCCCATTCATATAGGGCTGTAAAGCATCAGGAACCCTGATAGTACCATCTTCCTGCTGATACTGCTCAATCACCGCGATCATGGTTCTGCTCGTCGCTATGGCAGTATTGTTCAAGGTATGTACGAAGCCCTCTGGGGCTGCTCCTTCCTTGAGCCTGTACTTGACGTTAAGCCTACGCGCCTGATAATCAGTACAGTTGCTGTTGCTGCCTGTCTCACGGAACTCGCCGTCAGCCATCCAGCACTCAACATCATACTTCTTAGCAGCGATACTGCCCATGTCACCGGTACAGACATTCACCACACGGTAATGCAGCCCAAGCCCCTCATAGAGAAGCTCACTGTTACGCTGTAGTTCCTCGTGTAGCTCCCAGCTCTGGTCCGGGTGGCTGAAGATGAACTGCTCTATCTTGTGGAACTGGTGTACCCTGAACATTCCCTTCGTGTAGCGTCCATGCTGTCCGATCTCACGTCTGAAACAGGGGCTGATACCACATACCTTGATGGGTAAGTCCTCGGCTACGACGGTCTCGTTCATGAGCATTGAGCCTACGCTGTGCTCGCTTGTAGCGATCAGGTAGAGGTCCTCGTCCTCGACTTTGTACATGACTGACTCGAAGTCAGCTAGGTCAGTGACGCCCTCATAGGCTGCCCTTCTAAGCATGAACGGTGGCTCAATCAAAGCGTATCCACGCTTCAACAGGAAATCAATAGCATACCGCTGAATCGCATGATCCAGCAACGCAAACTCGTTCCTGAGGTAATAGAACCCTGCTCCCGCTGTCTTGGCTGCACGCTCAAAGTCAGCTATGCCTAGGGCTTCTGTGATCTCCGCGTGGCTCTTGGGCTCAAACCCGAACACGGGCTGTTCTCCCCAACGCTTGATCTCCACGTTATCATGATCATCAGCGCCAAAGGGAACCGACTCGTGAAGCATGTTAGGCAACCGCATCAAGCCGTCTCTTAGGCTCTCCTCTGCGTTACTCATCTCTGACTCTAGCTCTTTTAGTTGGGAGGGAATACTGCTTGCCTCCTCTTTGAGGGACGAGGCGTCTCCCCCGCTCTTGATGACGCGTCCTATCTCGGAGGATATCTCGTTCCTCCTTCGACGCAATTCATTGACCCTGCCTGTTAGCTCCCGCCACATCTTGTCTGTGGCTATCACATGGTCTAGGAGCTCAAGCTTCGCTGGGTCGTGTCTTCTGGCTAGGTTTGCCCTTACTTCTTCGGGCATTTCTCGGATGAGTTTTACGTCTAGCATCCTATTCCACGCAAAGGAACCCTATGACGATAAAGCATTTTAGGGTTATGAGAAAAACACCCATTTTCACCCATCTCTCCGTGATTCAAACCGGTGCGTTTGCCTTTTAACCAGAAATCAAAGGGTTTCTGTTGATAACGCATGTCAACATAC
>JAOZIG010000271.1 GCA_026014515.1 Candidatus Bathyarchaeota archaeon
GCTTGGTTACTGCGATTAATCTGAGTAACGCTACCTTTGACAAGATACGTCAGAACCTGTTCTGGGCGTTCTTCTACAACGTCATCAGCGTGCCAATCGCAGTACTCGGTTTACTGCATCCAGTAATAGCTGAGTCAGCCATGGCTTTGAGTAGCGTGTCCGTAGTTACCAACGCAAATCTACTTAGACGAAGAAACATCAAGCCAAGCTACGCCAAGTAGCTTCCTATTCTATCCTATAGTTCAGTTATTTATCTTGACGAAATCTTAAATGAAAACCAGAGTACTCTAAGCTAATTTGAAGGGCGAGATTGAGCTACCGCTGGACCGTGAGACAAGTTGGCGCACTGTACTTACTCTAGCGTTAATGCAGTTACTTGGTAACCTCGCAGCTATCCCGTTGAACGCTTCTTCAGTAAATGGAGTCACTGAGTCACTTTTCTCATGGTTTTTCTGGACTTTTGCATCTATACTCATCATCTGGGTGGCGGTTTTTCTCTCTGGAAAAGTAGGCTTAGGGGCGCCAATAATCGAAGGCTACTTGCCTAGGGAAAAAAGACCAGATTGGATTCGTGAAGTAGCTAGCTTCACAACCTTCGGAATCCTCGTCACGCTCCCACTATATCTCAGTATCAACATGGGCATAACTAAAACAACATATCCTCCTTGCTGGCAACTGGTCTTAGCTTCAATTCAAGCAGGTGTCAGGGAGGAAATATTCAGCAGGTTACTCTTGATGAGCCTCTTCATCTTTGTTGGTAAACAATTAACCAAGGACGATGCGCGACCAAATAACAGGACAATCTGGGTTGGCACCATCCTCTCAGCGGCGATATTTGGATTAGCACATTTTGATAATACGCCATACTCCCCTGAGATACTGGTGCCTCTGCTTGGCATATTCACTGGTAATGCTCTACTCGGTTTATTATTCGGGTGGCTCTACTGGCGTTATGGGTTGGAGGCGGCTATGTTATCACATTTCCTGTTTGATGCTGTTGGAAGCGCCTTGGTAGTACCTGTCTATTTATGGGGTAGTCTAGTTTCTAGGATAACACTATCCCTTGTCTTAATCCTCTTTGGTATAGTTAGCTTATACCAGTTGAAACATAACAGGCTCACTTGATCTTGAGTGTGTTGGATCGCTAGGAGTTAAGTGATAAATACACTGTTGACTCCATCAACTCTATGACTGCTGAGATAAAACAACAGATTCTTGTTGCAAGCAGAGTCCTCTACGCTCCAAATGGCATCACAGATATACAGGAAGGATTCTCAGGACACGTATCTTACCGGATACCACCCGGAGACAAGTACATCGTCACTGGGCATACACATGTAGAAGGAAGATCAACCCTCGACATAGGATACGATGACTTAGTAACCGTTGATATCAAAACCGGAGCCAGAGTAAATGGCACCATGCCTCTGCTCGGTGAGAACGTTATACACTCAGGAGTCTATAAGGCAAGACCAGACGTTAACTGCGTGATACATGTCCACCCCTTCTGGTCTACTGTCTTAAGCCTAGTAGAGAAACCAGTACTAGGGCTACCTGTGTTTTTCTCGGGAAAAAGTCAAGTGGAATCAGAAGCGGACGGAGACGCCTTAGGAAAAGCCCTTGGTGAATCCTTTGCGCTCCTCATACCCGGTCACGGCGTAGTCGTTGCAGCTGATACTATAGAACAGGCGCTTGTCTCGACTGTGTTCCTTGAGACACAGTCAAAGAAACTGTATCACGCATCATTAATGGGCGAAATCCCAGACGAGTACCTCAAGCTGAACACGAAGTCACCAAAAGCAACCAAAGAAGGCGACTCGATGCTGTGGTATATAAGAAGCTTGAAGGAACGGGGATTATTCCCTGAACTACCTACAAGCTAGAATCATGGTTTCTTGCTTAAACAAATAGGAAAACGGGATTTGGGATAGAGAGTTTACTCTATCTTAGTTTGGACAGACGCCGTTGTTACCGCTACCGTTGCTGCCACGGTTTCCGCTTCCGCGTCCACCATATTGACTGCCGCTACCTGAACCATCACGTAGCTGTTGTCCGTGGCTGCCCTGCTCACCATAGTATGGGCCGCTCCATAGAGGTGCATCGATGCCCCATTCCTGGAGCATGGTTGCCTTCATCTCTCTGATGGCTTCCTGTGTCTCGCCTGCTTCAAGCATCTCTTGTGTCTGCTCTGCTAGCTGAGTCTGCTGCTCTTCTGTGAGCTGTGACCAGAATCCCCTGCCGTTCATTAGGCCGAGTACTCCGGTTCCATCGCATACGATGGTATCATCGACGACTGTGTCGTCTTGGGCTAGGGCGAATCCTACTCCGCCCATTACTATCGCGATTACCGCGAGGAGTCCGATTAGGGTTTTGTTTGTGTTCATTTGTTTCACAGGCAAAGCTGTCCAAAAGTGCTTATAATGGGTTTTTCAAGTTCCGTCCCGAGTTATTCCCAAATCTTCCCCGAATCCATCCCGAGTCTAGTCTTTCTTTGAAGAGGTTTTTTTACTACTATTATCCCATTAATGGTATCTTGAAGGCTCCTCGTAAGAAGTATTTCAACTACATTATCCAGTGGATGATTGGTGGTACACGAGGAGGATTAAACAGAGCCAGAATAATCAGTGCATTAGCTGAACAGCCCCTTAACGCACATCAACTTAGCCAAGACCTAGAACTGGATTACAGTACTATCCGGCATCACGTTGAGGTGATGGAGAAGAATGGCTTGGTTACGAGTCTGGGTGATGGTTATGGTATGGTCTATTTGTTGACTGATGATATGCTGGAAAATTATGTTTTCTTTGAGGAGATTTGGGAGAAAATTGGGAATAAGGAGAAAAAGAGTGATGAGGATGGAGACATAGATGAAGGAGAATAGAAGCCTAACGGGCATCATAGCAGTGACCTTAATCATAGGTGTTGCTGCCTACCTGATAGCCCCTTCGGGTGACTACGTTATGGGACGTGGTATGGGTCAACATACAAACGACCTAGCCATCTACTATACAGCAAAGGCAGTGCTAGCTAGCATGAACGCTTTCCTGTTGATTGTTCTCTCCTCGATCTACTGGAAGGTATACAGGGACACTGGGCTAGAGTTCTCCCTTGGCTTGGTGATATTCTCCGTCGCCTTGCTGATGTACTCCCTAGTATCAAACCCATTACTGGTGAGTGTAGCCGGTTACAGAGCGTCGGGTCTCGGACCATTCGCGATGTTACCAGACTTGTTCACATGTATAGCGAGCCTCACCTTGCTGTATATCAGCAGGTGATTACTTTTTGATTACAAGAGTCTCAGATTTCTTGTAGTGGTATGGGTCATCTGGGTCTGGTTCTTTGTCCGGGTCGGGTTCTTCTGCGATGTCAAACTCTGATAATACGTCTACTGTGTAGGTTACTTTTACCTCGTATCTGTCTGTTTTTTCTTGTATCTCGTCTATCGTGATGTCTGATATTGATACTGAGCTGAGGTGTCCACTTCCTCCCGCCTTATCCCCTGTTTTTTCTGCTAGTATCTCGTTTACTTTGGCTATTATTTCCTCTTTATTCATACCAACTATACCTCTTCCCCATATCTCCCCAGTCAAAATAGAGCTTCTGCCACAGACGCCCAATAGACTCCTCAAGACCAGTGTATATTATGGCTAGATTTCTACCGGGATACCCGACCATGAAGGCATCGGCTTTGTATTTTTGCATGAGTTCAATGATGAGTCTTTCATCCAGTTTCTCCTCGGAGTGAACCCAGAGATAATTCTTCCTAACATGAATTGGTTCAGTGAGTCGATCCTCGGTTATTTTACCGGATACATCAAGGAGCTTGGTGAATTGTTTGCGTGTCTCCTCTGACGTATCTACCCCATATGGTAGCATCAGCATCATATCCGGGTCTATCATAACGATATTCGCTGGAACAGGAGCCTGTTTCAAAGTGATATACTCGTTTGTGCTGCATGGTACCCTTGGTGCGGCGTAGAATCGTGCTCCATTGATCTCGACATTGCATCCGTGGCTTGGTCCATGATCCCAGTATGGAAAGGCTACTAATCCAGATGGATCAAGGGGTTTAACTGAATCAAAATAGGTTTGCAGCTCGTTTATTCGTTTGTACAATGCTTTTTGGCGGGTGATCTCTGAGTCAATCAGTTCTTCGACATCAGTTTTGTGGATATTTGTGGCGCCTTTCATGCTGTTAAAGAATCTATCATGGACTATTCCTAGGGTTTCCGAGTAGGCTGATCTATCTACTTTGCCATGATATGTGTCAACTGCTACTCTTAGCATCAGTTTTCTGATGGCTTTCTCGAACTCTTTTCGGGTCTCTGTGACTCCACCCATGTCTGCTGGTCTCTGCTCAGGAAAGTCTCTGGGTCTCAATCTATAGAATAAAATGATTTGATGTATAAAGAAGGCTCGTTCATTCAATGGAAATATAAGTCTCTGTGAGGCATCAAAGGAAATGAATCAATACAAGGGCGTTTTCTTCGATCTTCATGG
>JAOZIG010000368.1:0-16618 GCA_026014515.1 Candidatus Bathyarchaeota archaeon
ATCAGTCGAGGAGTTTGTTGAGATCGCTGAGAAGAAACTCTGGAGCATGTTCCGTCCGATTACCGAGGCTGGACTCAGGAAGGGTGTGGCTGAGCTCTGGGAGTATAAGAAGGAGCATGACGGTGCTCCTGTGCGTAACGATGAGTTGATCACGCTTGTCGTTGCGTCTCTGTGATATGTCTAAAAGGTGCGGTCCCGTCACATTTTCTTGAATAAAATTGTTAGACAAGAAGATGCTAAAAGAGCTAAACCAGCAAATCCAAGAAGAAACCTACAGCAGCTACATCTACCTAGCCATGGCGGCATGGCTAGAGGAAAACGGCTACAAAGGAATGGCAACTTGGATGCGGGTTCAGGCACGCGAAGAGAAGATACACGCAGACATATTCTACAACTTCATCATGGAACGCGGTGAACACGTAAAACTAGAAGCAATCGATGCCCCACCGGACAGCTGGGAGAGCCCACTAGAGCTATTCAAGGCAGCCCTAGCCCATGAAGAGCACATCACAGGAAGGATCAACCACATGGTAGGCGTAGCCTTGGATGTTAAGGACCACGCAACTTACCAGATGCTCCAGTGGTTTGTTGAGGAACAGGTCGAGGAAGAAGCTAATGTCGGTGAGGCAGTCCAGCAGCTTACCATCGTAGGCAAGGACGGTAGAGGTGTATTGATGATTGACCGCGAGATGAGCGCAAGAGTATACGCTGTGCCAACCTCAGCGCCATGGTATCCAAAGTCTGGACAGCCTGCGGCTTAACCACCCACCTTTTATCACCGTTATCCATTTTCTGTTTATGCCAAGCTACGACCCAGAGAAACTCATACAGGGAATCAAGGAAGACAATATCCACGGCGCTGACTGGCTGAGCAACGCCGCTGTAGGCGTATTGATAACCGCCGGTCTAAGGGAATCAGCCACCGATGTTGATGTGCTTCATGAACGCCTCTGGGACATAGGCATCAGGCTCGCTGCCACGCGTCCAAGTATGGCGCCTCTTGCTAACAAGATAGGTTACCTGTTTAGTGAACTGGATAAGGTTTCAAGTCTCAAAGAGTACCGTGTCAAGGTTAGTGCAGTCGGTACCACGATAATCAATGGCAGCAAGACAAACAAACAGAAGGTCGCAGAGCATTTGAAGGGGGTGAGCGGTGACGCTGAAAGTGTTTTCACTTATAGTTACAGTGGAACCGTTGCTGATGTCATCAGGTTAGTCGGCTATGATTATGTTGTTATTACTGAGAGCCGCCCCATGATGGAGGGCAAAAAGTTGGCCAAGGAGCTGGGTGCTGAGGGATTCAAAGTTGTGTTGATGGTTGATGGCGCGGCTGGGATGTATGTCAAGGCTGCTGATATCTGTCTGATTGGCGCTGATAGCGTCCAGTATAATGGCTCAGTGATAAACAAGGTGGGAAGCAAACTCCTCGCATACGCGGCAAGAGACCAAGACGTACCCTACTATGTCATCTGCGACACCAGCAAGTTCAATGTGCTCAATTATCTTGGGCAGAGCATCGAGTTGGAGGCTAAGACCCCTGATGAGGTCTCGGAGCCCTTGGAGAATGTGGATATCAAGAACCCATATTTTGAGGTGGTTCCACCTGAGTTGATTACTGGGGTGGTTACTGAGATGGGGTTGATGGCGCCCCTTGATATCAGGCAGCAGATGGAGTCCATGAGAAAATACGTTGAGCCCCTCTACAGGGCGACCTCTACCTAATATATGGAATACTGCATCAGAATCATTTTTACTATTAACTCCTAGACACGGCAATAGTAGGGAAAACCATGCCAGTCATAGAGGTCAAAAACATCAACAAAAGCTTCGGAACAACACAGGTACTACGAGACATCAACTTCCACGTAGAACCCGGAGACTTTTTCGGGCTATTCGGACCCAACGGCGCAGGAAAAACCACCCTACTCAGGGTAATCACAGGACAACTGGCGCCTGATAGCGGTGAAGCAGTCACCCTCGGCGTATCACATCGGGATGCTTTAGCTGTGAAACGCATGGTAGGCATCGTGCCTGAAGCTGAGACCCCTCCAACCTTCCTAACGGCACGTGAGACCCTTGAACTCACATGCAGGATCAGAAAAGTCGAAGACCTTGGCAAAGTAGACTATTGGCTTGATTTCTTTGACATCTCTGAGAAGGCTGATGTGCTCTGCCGAGACTTGTCAAAGGGGCAGCGTCAGAAGGTTATGCTTGCAGCGGCTTTCATCCATGAACCAGATTTGCTGCTTGTGGACGAGCCTTTCATCAACCTAGACCCGATTTATCAGCGTAAGGTACGGGAGTACTTGATGAGCCTCGTGGCTATTGGGCGAACAGTCTTCATGTGCACTCATATTCTTGAGATAGCGGAGAAGGTTTGCACTCGGATCGCTGTCATCAACGATGGGCAGATAGTTAGCACTGGTTCACTTGATGAACTCAGGGTTGGCGACGAGGATCTAGAAGACATATTCCTCCGGGTGGTGGAACAGGCTGCAGCAGCTTAGCTGGCACCTCTTTACCTCCATGATCAAGGAGGAGTGGCGTCTTCACAAGTCGCTTGTGGGTGGCTTTGGCTCGGGTTTGTTCCCCTTGATGATATTCATGTTGACCGCGTTAGCAGCCTTCATCACGCCATACATCATGGGCAACATCGACATAGTCACGATTCTATTGATGCTGCACATAGCGTCAGTCATCTACGGGGTATTCGTTGGGGGATTCGGCAGGATCGGTGAACACGTGATGACAAGACGACTCGGACAAGTCAACATGCTCCTCCAGTTACCACAATTGTATCCTGTGAGCTTTAAGCAGGTGATGGCGGTCTTCTATCTCAAAGACTCACTGTATTACCTGCTCTACAGCTATATTCCCCTAGTATTGGGGATTGGTTTGGTTGCTCCAAGCGCAAATGTAACCTACAGAGGCGTAGCTGTGCTGGGTAAAACCATGTTCATCGCTTTTATGGTGGGTATGGGGCTGAGCTTCGCGGTAAGCGCGTTGAGCCTCAAGTCACGAAAAGGTACATTATTCCTGAGCCTCGGCTTATTGGGGTTGATTTTACTCGCTTATCCGTTGAACATTCTACCAATCGGGTACGTATTAGCACCGATGGGTTACTGGCTAACCAAAAACACAGGATACCTCTGGGTTGGAGTAGCAGAGTCAGCGATACTAGCCACTGCTGGTGTCCTGTTGATGAAGGAACGATTCGAGGTAAGACAACAACGCTACACAGAGTCATTCCTAGACACAGAGAGACGCCTAGACTTCATGGGTGATCTCCGGTTCATGATAGCCAAGGAGTGGCTTGAACTCAGAAGAAGCGGAAGCCTATTCCCAGCAGTAGCAGGGTTCAGCGGACACCTATTAGCAATCTACTCTGTATCATGGCTGTTCCAAGCAGGCTTTGGCATACCCATCAACTTCAACGTGGTGTTCTTCAGCGGCTTCGTTGGCTTCATGGGGGTAATGACCTACAGCTTCCTGACGAATCTTGAGCACAACGAGTACCTGAACGTACAGCCAGTGGGCGTGGATATGGTGGTGAAGGCGAAACTCGCAATATACCTGATATTAACTTCAGGCGTCACGGTGGGCTACGTGTTTATGATAGGAGTCCTCAAGGGGCAACCCGAGATGATACCAATGGGACTAGTAGTCTCAGCAAGTACAAGTCTATTTGTGGTAGCTGTAACTGCTTATCTCACTGGGCTCTGGACGAATACCATGTTTTTCGGAGCCAAGACCATACTCAAGTTCACAGCGATAGTTGTGCCACCGTTGACGGTTATCGAGATAGCTTCTATGATGATACAGTTCAAGCCAACGTTGGCGGTTCAGGTTATCTACGGGTCATCAATCGTGTTGCTGATTATAGCTGGATTGATTTTCAGTAGATTACCAAACAAGTGGCGAGACACTACCTTTAGCTATGTTTCTACTGGTGTCTAAGAAACGCTATAACTCCAAACACCAAGTTACATCTATGAAGGTCGCGGTATTCGCATTTAACGGAGAACCCATGTGCTTCGTCCACGCATTATTGTATGCTGAGGACTTGCACACCAAGGGACATGATGTCAAGTTAATCATTGAAGGAAGCGCCACAAAGCTAGTCAAAGAGCTTGCAGACCCTGAAGTCCAGTTCCACAGCCTCTACATGAAAGTCAAGGAACTAGGTGTTATCGACTGTGTCTGTATGGCTTGCAGTAAGAAGATGGGTGCATATGACTCTGCGGTAGAGCAGGGACTGCCCATCTGTGGTGAGATGAAGGGTCATCCTAGCTTGTTGAAGTATGTTGAGGCTGGCTACGAGACCATAGCCCTCTAGGAGATAACTATGACTGATTCGGTTGAGAGTCTCCTACCACGTCTCCTAGAGTTCAGACATGAGCGTGAATGGGAGCAGTTTCACCTCCCCAAAGAGCTAGCCACAGCTATTTCCATTGAAGCATCAGAGTTGCTTGAGCTATTCCTATGGAATGAAAGAGACCAAGCAGCGGCAGTGAAACAAGATCAGCACAAAATGACTCGCATCAAGGAGGAGGTTGCAGATGTTTTGATCTACTTGCTCTTCCTCAGCCATGATTTAGACATTGATCTCTCTGAGGCGATACTGGATAAGCTAGAGAAAAACAGGAAAAAGTACCCTGAAGATGAATACAGGGGAAGATTCAGGGAACCCTAGAGTTCCTTTAAGTATTTCCCGTAGGCTCCGTCAACACCCTTGATGTGGGTTACGAGCCAGTTGAACAGGTATATGTTGACTGATTCTGCTAGGCGGGTTGTGGCTCCGTCTTCCTTGAACTCAGTTATCATCTTGTTCAGGGTGTCTACGAACTCCTTGTGCATCTTCTTGTGATAATCAAGGCGGGGATACTTGTGCTCTGTCATGTGTTTTTCCTCGTCTGTGAAGTGGAAATCAGTGTAATCCACCATAAAGTCCAGTGTCTTGATGATTACGTCTACTCCCATCTGGTTATCTATTGCCTCTGAAATATCGTTGAGCTTCTCCAACAGCATCTTGTGCTGTGTATCCACTAGCTCGATGCCTGTTGCTAGTCCATCATTCCATTCAATCTTTACCATAAAGTATCAGCATACATGGATCAACATCAGATTTAGCGTTTATCGTCAATACAGCAAACAGTTTTACCATGTCTGAACAAAAAGAAGCCCACTGGATAACCCAAAAAGGAAAATTAGAGATATTTGGCGAGCTTCTCAACGAAAGCCTCGGCTTCCCAGACCTCGTTGTATGCAGCTGGTGAGATCCGTAAACCACCTACCCTTGGACTGATGCTTACTTTTTCCTCGGCTAGCTTGGCGCATACCGTCTTGTAGTCTGGTACCAAGGCGTTGAGGTAGAGTCTTCGCTTCTCGTCAACCGGTGTCTGGAGATCGACTCCATGCTCAAGTAATCCATCAATGATCTTGGTGTCCACTTTCTTGATCTGCTTCTCCGCCTTCGCTACACCATACTTGAGTAACACTTTCATGCTGTTCTCAGCCGAGACATAACAAAACTGGTTCTGGTTGTAGACCTCAACCGCGCCTATATCCTTCCTTGGGTTGAACTCGTAGATACTGAAAGCGTCTTCCTGATTTGCACGCTCCTCTTCTTTTGGCAGCGTCTGGCTACCCACGTAGTCTGGTTGAAGCTCACCGATGTGCTCCTCCTTCACATACATGTATCCAACCGTGTTCGCGTATGCTCCACCGAGAAGCCACTTGTAGGTGCTAGTAGCCATGAAATCCACACCAGTCTCATCAATATCCCAGACCTTCTGACCAGCAGACTGGGTGCCATCCACCACAAGATATGCCCCATGGTTATGGGCGATCTCCGCGATAGCCTTGACATCGTATAGGAAACCGTTGAGCCACCCCGGCTGGTCTATCATCACCGCCTTGGTATCATCGGTTATGGCTTTCTCCCACTGTTCTAGCTCAATTACGCCCTTGTTATGTTTGACGAACTTGCTCTCTACACCTTTACGCTGATAACCAGTAACAATGGTAGCACCCATGGGGTATGACAGGTCTGAGAGAACGATGTTATCCCCCTTCGTAAACGGGATCATACCAAAAGCAGTGTTTATCCCGGTGGTAGCGTTGGGTACAAAAGCGATCTCGGATTCTTTTCCACCAATAATCTCAGCGAACAAGCGTTTACTGTTCGCCCTTACCGCTCCATAATCGGGGGCATCTGGCTTCTGCTTACCCCTGATGTACTCGGTGTAATCCTTGATGTATTGTTCAATCACTTTTGTGGTTGACTCAGGTACTACTCCCTGAGCAGCACAGTTGAAGTATATCTTGTCATCAAGGTATGGAAAATCATCTACTGTTCTCAGACTCATCGTAATCAAGACTGACTCCGCGAAACAGGGATTTAGTCTTATCGAGAGTCATCCAACTCTGATGTCTGCAATCGAGTCCACGACAAACTCAGTGTACTCCGAGACATCAGGCTCTCTTGAGACAATCACCACACCAGCACAGTTGGCTCTCGTAGCCGCGATTGCGTCAACAAGCTCATCCCCAACATAAACCGAGTCACTGGGGGCAACATCTAACCTACTGCAAGCCTCGATGATCATATCCGGCATGGGCTTACCATCGGTTACCTCGTCAGCCCCAACATAGACATCAAACAAAGCATCGACATTGATAGCCTCCATCAACTCTCTAGCGGTTTTACCGCTACCATTGGTGGCGATCCCAAGCCTGATCCCTGCTTTCCTCATTTCTTTTAACGCTTCAACGGTACCCGGGATAAGCTCAGCCTTGAACCCAGTGCTTTGAGCCGCATCAGCCTCAGCATACGCCTTTGTAGCCAGTTCTTTTGCATTGAACCAGTTTAATCTATCAAGCCAAATCGCAGTGGTAGCCACGGTCAAGTCTTCTTTTCGTGGAGCCTTTGATAATGGACCATTATCATCAACGCTGAATGAGGGAAGCTCTACTCCTGATAGCTCAGCCCATCGCTTGGCTGCTGGTTCACCGGCTATTCTCTTTATGGCGTTGTATCTTGTTTTGGCTAACGCTACGTTTCTAAAGTCCTTGTCTACGAGGGTTCCATCCAAGTCAAACAATACGAGGCTACATTTGATGAACTTGTCTCCGATTCTTATACTGGGCAATGTTTGATCCTCTCCACTGTTGAGGTTTCTCAATGTAAATAGTTTGGGCGTAGGCGTCCACATTAAATATCATGCCTGATAGTGTAACCGATATGGCTAGCGTCTGGGATATCGCGTACTCATTGGGCTTGATAGCCACAGGGCTACTCCTAGGGTACCTCTACCGAAACGTATGCACCCACGGAAAAGCCCAAACCACCGCAGAGATCAACGCCCTCAGAAGAAAACTCCAAGCAGCTGCTCTCCTCTACGTCAACCCAGTAGCCTTCGGCGGAGCCATCTGGGCACTCAACATAAACAACATCAGAATAATCGCCCTACCCTTCCTAGGCGCCTTCGCAGTAACCCTAGGAGGCGTACTAGCGTTGATAGCCTCACGAGTAATGAATCTGGAACGAAAACAGACAGGTGTACTGGTGGTCTGTGGGAGTTTTACAAACATCGGGAGCATCGGCTCATTGGTGACCTACATATTGCTTGGTGAACCTGCCGTAGCATTGATGCCTTTCTACAAGCTATTCGAGACTTTCCTCTACTATGGAGTTGGGTTCCCCTACGCCAAATCCATGAGCAATCAGACACAGGAAACAGAAACCACTGCTCAACGAATCAAAACATTACTTACAGACCGTTTTGTAGTAGTGGCTATATCCAGTATGGTAGTTGGTCTTGGACTAAACCTCATCGGTATACCACGACCAAGTTTCTACCCCACACTAAACAGCGTTCTGATACCCCTCGGCACCCTGTTGCTGCTTTCATCCATAGGAATGGCGCTCAGATTCGGCAAGATGAGAGAATACCTCCCAGAGGCAGGCGTAGTCTCGTTAATCAAATTCATAATAGTACCAGCCAGCGTCTATCTACTAGGCTCAGTGATTGGATTAGGTCAGGTTGACGGCGGATTACCGTTGAAAGCATCAGTGGTCCTCGCATCTATGCCCGTAGCCTTCACAGCCATGGTACCTCCAACCCTCTATGATCTTGATGTTGACCTCGCAAACACCGCATGGTTCGTAACCACAGCATTATTGCTTCTTGTTGTACCCGCGTTATGGCTTCTGCTCGTTTGATCGATGCTCATTTAACCCGATTACGGCATGTTCCATCTATGAAACCCACTCCAACCCAACAACGACTACTAGACCGCGTAGACGCAGACAAAGAAGAAATCATCACATTCCTCAAAGGCTTCCTACAGTCACCCAGCCCAAACCCACCCGGAGACACACGACAAGCAACACAATACATCACCAACTACCTTGACACCAAGAACATCAAGTACAAGGTCGTTGGACCCGACCCAGAGAAACCAAACATCGTAAGCACTCTCAAAACACAGAAACAGGGCAGACATCTGGTTCTCAATGGACACATAGATGTCTTTCCAGTGGGGAACCCCGAGGGCTGGAGCCAAGACCCATGGGGCGGAGAAATCGTAGACGGAAAAATCTATGGCAGGGGTGCCTGCGACATGAAAACAGGCACTACGGCATCAATTTACACATACACCGTGCTCAATGAACTCGTTGATGAACTCAAAGGAGAACTCACCCTTACAGCTGTGAGTGATGAGGAGACAGGTGGAAGACTAGGCGCAGGGTGGCTAGTTGAAAACATGCCCGAGGTTATGGGTGACTGTGTCATCAACGGAGAGCCCAGTAGCCCATATACACTCAGGTTCGGGGAAAAAGGAATACTATGGCTCAGAGTCACCGTTAACTCCAAGGGTGGACACGGCGCATACCCCCATTTAAGCCCCAACCCCATCAAAATCGCATCCAAAATAATCACCGAACTAGAAACACTAAACGAGACCCCAGTAAACTACCCCTCAAACCTACTCAAAGCCATCAATGAAGGTAGAGCAGAAGCAGAGAAAGCACTGGGTGACGGCGGCGCTGATGTCATGAGCAGGCTCAGCGTCAACATCGGCTCAATCGAGGGAGGCGTCAAGATAAACGTCATACCACGTTCATGCAGTTTCGAATTAGACCTACGATTACCACCGGGGCTCAGCCGAGAACAAGTACTCACCCATGTAGAGGCTATCTTAGACAAGTATCCGGGTGCAAGCTATGAGGAGATACGTTACGATGGACCCCTCTGGAGTCCACCAGATGGTGAGATGGCTGAAACAATACGTTCAAGCAGTAGGCTTCTCGGTGTTGACCCTAAGCCCATCATCAGTCTTGGGGGCTCAGATCTAAAGTTCTGGAGAAGCCATGAGATACCCAGCTACTATTATGGTCCAATGAATCACGGCATGGGCACAGTAGATGAATATGTCGAAGTAGAGGAACTGATGCATGTGGTGAAGGTTCACCTACTATCAGCCTATGAATACCTCACACGGTAGCGGGGGATTTTATCTTCCTACCCGTGATGCGCTCCATCTCAGTCTTGACTGTCTCAAAGTCACTGTTACCGGCGCCACGTGCCCAGTACCTGCGTCCATCACTGGACTCGTAGAACTCATAGATCTGGTAGTATGTTTCCTTGTTTAGGGTTGTTTTTACGAGGATGTATCGTCCAATCTCAGCGATTTCCTCACTGTCTTTTGGTAGTTTTTTCTTTGGATTCATCTAACCATCTGATCATATACATCATGTCAAGGGTATGTGATAGCAGTATCGCCTATTTCATCTGCAAATATTGACAAAATAATCCCCGTCCTCATTTCTTGAAGCAGAGACGCATCAATCCTATGTCTATCTCGTTTACTGTCTGATTGACGGTATATCCCCTGCGCTGTGCAAGCTTGGAAACCTTGTTAGCGACATCCTCATCGGCGGCGAGCATCTTCCTACGCGACAAACACTACACCGATTGGTTGGGGGGTTAAGGTGAAAAAGGGGAAAGAAACAGGTCAATCACTCAGCTACCCTGACTCCACAGAGCCAATACCTCTCATTGGACCATGATGTCTGGGCCCAAACATGAAGCCATTCTCGGGTAGCTCTAACCCAAGCTCCTCTGCCCGTTGACGAGCATAAGATTCAACCTCTTCTCTAAGCTGCTGGAAAAGCTCCAACTGCTCATCAGTATACTCGGGTCTAGCTGGTGCCTCTGGTGGCTCAAACTCTACGCCGTTCTCCGTAAGGAAGCCTTCAATGTACTCCCTTATCTCTTGGTGTGTGGCGTTCATGTCTCGCATTGTCTGAATTGTCTCATCCAGTTCAGCCCTTTGCTCATCATTGAGCAGCGATAAGAGATCGTGTCCACGATGATGCCTTTGAACGGGGGTCTCTGTGGCATCAACGTTTTCATCTGTCTCCGCTGAGACTAGGGCGATTCCTCCAAGAGTCATTGAGAGGGTGAGTATGAGCACTGCGCTAAGCGCGATCGTTTTTTGTGTCGTATTCACTTCTGGTTTTTCACCTCAACACGGCATCCGGTTTTTATATTTTAAACGATTTTTCAAGCTTCCACCAGATTTTGATCAAAATTGGAGGTAAAATGGACATATCCTTAACTATAGTTTTTTACGGTTATCACAGCTAGATAACAGTGGTTCGACCCGTATGGCACCTCCTACACGTACCTTCAAACACCTACTCCTGTGGCTCTTCACAGGAACAAGAGGAGGACCCAATAGGGCGCGTATCATTGCTGTCTTGCGGGAGGAACCCATGAACACCAACCAGCTGAGAATCCATCTAAACCTCGATTATCGGACAGTAAAACACCATCTTGAGGTGTTGACGGATAACGAGTTAATCTACTCGATGGGAGACGGATACGGAAGTATGTTTTTCTTGACGCCGAAGATCGAGGACCATATAGAAGATTTTGAGGAGATCTGGGATTCTATCAGCGAAAAACTAGAGGAGGAAAACAATTGAAAAACAAGTTAACACTCACCCTGTTCGCGTTAATAATCGTGCTATCAACAGTAGTCATTGTCTACGCTCAACCCGACCCTGCGCCAAAGGATTCTCCATGGAGACCAAGATTCAACGAGTCAAACCCCGAGACCATTGAACGGTTTGAGCGACAGATCGAGAACTATATTCAGTTTAGAATAGTGCTCTCAAGCATCAACATGATCCTGTATGGGTATCTACTGTACATGTATGCTATGCTCTACAATGAGACCAAATCCAAGTTCAGCTTAGGATTGATGGCGCTAAGCGGTGTCTTGCTGATCTACTCGGTTACAAGTAACCCGTTGTTCCTCACATTATTCAGAGGCACTCAGCCTGTTTGGTTCACCGTATTCAACTTTGTACCAGATGTGTTCGCCAGCATAGGCGCCGCGATAATGATCTACCTGACGCGCACCTAATCTTCTTCTCTTTTTCCTCCCTTCTTATCCGTTTAATCCTTCTCTAAATTTGATCAAAATTGGGTGTAAACTGGAAAAACCGCTTAATAGAGTTCCAGCGCCTTGACGCCATAAGGTGAAGAACCAATTGAAACATAGATCAAGACAGGTAACCCTACTGAGTATCCTATTAATAATCACAATTATGTTGCCAACAGAATATGCATTTTCAGAACCTGGTAACATACACGGGACAGTTATAGACGAATATGGTAATCCAATTCAGAAAGTAAAAATATCCGCTTACGAAAATAACGGTAATTTAGAACAAGTAGTATATACGAATGAAAATGGATATTTCAGGCTGTCCTTATCCGGTTCTAATACGTTAATATTTGAAAAAGAAGGTTTTGTTTCTATTGAAAAGACAGTACAACTTACTTTCGCTCCAACGGAAACTCCCTCAAAAGACGAAGTAAAACTCGGTAAACTCATAATGGAAAAAACATTGAGTCTATCCGCATCAGTCGTCAAACGATTAACTACCCCTGGTAACACTCTCACCCTTTCATTCAGTATCACAAACGGTGGTGACGAGACCGAGGATGTAGTTTTCACGGTGGATGCCCCATCAGGTTGGAGTACCAAGATTATGGATAATGTTGGCGAGATCGAGAATATCTTGCTTGACCATGGTACAGAGAGCTACAGTATTGAGATCAATGTTCCTGAGACCGCGACTAGCATAGAGACTGTGATGATTACCGCGGAAGGTAGTAGTGTTGATACCCTTAGTTTCACGATTACTCCTAAGGTCTATACAGATGAGATTGAGTTAAAATCCACGTACTTGTCGGTTTCAGAGGAGCTTGGACAAAGCTTCTCATTACCTCTCACAGTAACTAATCACGGTGAAGTAGACAAGAAGGTCTCATTATATGCAGATATTCCAGATGGCTGGAGCATCGTATTCAAGACAAGCAGCAGCATGGCGGTGAAAACCCTCCTAATGGAGGCAAGCGCAACTGAGCAGCTCACCATAGCCCTTGAGGCCCCTGATACGGTTTCTGTAGGGGATTACGGGGTTGTTGTCAGTGCCTTGGATGTTAACGAGGCGGTACTGGATACCCTTGAGCTTGATGTTAACCTTCGTGAGGGTGTAAGCGAGATCGAGGTCATCAGCAGTTTCAGCGAGGTCAGTGTCGATGCAGGTGAAAGCATCACTTTCCCATTGGCCATATGGAATCAGGGTGAAGCAGACGCCTTGGTGCTTCTGACGGCACCCACTCTTCCAGAGAACTGGGATGCTTCCTTCATCGCTGATGAGCTTAAGGTCGCAAGCATACGTATCGGTTCAGGTGAGTCCGAGTCTATTCAGCTTATAGTTGATCCACCGAGTAGCGTCGCAAGCGGCACATACGAGATGGTGGTGTTAATCGAGTCTGATGATGGAGGGCAACATAGCCTTGATTTTACTATCGAGGTGGGTGGTAGCTTTGAGCTAGCCCTTGATCTCTCAACCCTATACACTTCAGGCAAGATCGGGGACACCGTATCATATACAGCTAAGGTGACAAACGAGGGACAAACCGCAATCACAACATTATACGTTGAGGCTGATGTCCCTGACGACTGGGAGGCAACCATCTCCCCCACACAGGTTGATACACTGAGCCCAAGATCAAGCACCACATTCACGGTAACCGTTGAGATACCCAGCGATGCAGAGGCAGGAGATTATCTTGTCACCATGCAGGCGTTGAGCGACCAGCTTGACTCTGATGAGTCTGATGTGCGTATCACGGCGCAGGCATCCAACACATGGGGCTATATCGGTCTAGGTATCGCGGCTGTCGCCATCGGTGGAGCCGCGTTACTGTTCAAGCGGTTCAAACGGAGATGACCAATATGCAGGAATATGTAGTTCAAACAGAACAGTTGACGAAACAGTACGGCGATTTTACAGCCGTAAATCATCTCGACATGGAGGTCGAGCAAGGTGAGATATTCGGGTTCCTTGGACCCAACGGGGCGGGTAAAACCACCACGGTATTGATGCTCATGGGTTTATCAGTCCCATCCTCAGGCACCGCCAAGGTAGGCGGCCATGATATCATAGAAGAGAGCAGGGAGGTGCGAAGCGTAGCAAGCATCCTGCCCGAGTATAGTAGCTTGTACGGTGATTTGACTACCTTTGAGAACTTGGATTACCTTGGGCAGCTAAACGATATGCCCAGAGAAGAGCGTGAGAACCGTATCCATGATGTTCTAGAGATCGTAGGCATGAGCGAGTGGCTGGACGCGAAATATGAGTCGTTCAGCCGAGGCATGAAACAGCGTGTCGGAATAGCGTCCACCATGATGAAGAACCCCAAGGTGGTTTTTCTTGACGAGCCCACGTTGGGCTTGGACCCAGTTGGTACACGTGAGATCAGGGAGCTTATCCTTGACCTGAAGAACCGTCAGGGACTCACAGTCGTAATGACCTCGCATATTTTGAGTGAGGTTCAGTTGACGTGTGACCGCATCGGCATCATTAACCGTGGTAGGCTGGTCTTGAAGGAGACCATGGCGAACCTGAACCATGTGATGACTGGCGCCGAGGACCGGCGTGTGGATTTCAAGTTGACCAAGGTGACTCCTGAGTTAGTCAAGGATATTGAGGCTATCAATGGTGTTAAGGAGGTCAAGCAGGAGAATGGGCGGCTCTACGTGTATGGGACTGATGATACTGATATTCATGTGTCTCAGACCATCGTGGAGCATGGCTCAACTATCTTGTTGATGAAACCACGTGAGTACACATTGGAGGAGATTTTCATGAAATATTATCAGCAGGAGGCGGACTAGTTGGCTGGATCACTCACCATAGCCGAGAAGGAGCTTAAAGACCAGATAGGGAGTACTCGTTTCATCGCCATATTCGCGTTGATGGTGCTCCTGAGTGTACTGGCAGCCTATCAGGGTAGCGATTATATCAAGAGCAACACGGAGGCAAGCTTTGTCTATATCTTCAGCGGTACCCAGATGAGTTTTAGCTTCATCCAGATCATGGTCATGTTTGGCCCCATACTGGGCATGGCCTTCGGGTTTGACGCGATAAACAAAGAGCGTACAACGGGTACCCTGAGTATGCTTCTTGGTCAGCCCATCTATAGGGACTCTGTGATTAACGGTAAATTCATCGCTGGAGCGGCTTCACTGGCTACCCTAGGAATAGGTACTATTGCGATTACCACTGGTTTGGCTATCCCTATGCTGGGTTATGGACCATCATTGACTGAGGCGTTGAAGATACTAACTCTGGCGTTATTGACGGTGCTCTACTTGGTGTTCTGGCTTAGCCTAGGCACACTGTTCTCAGTAGTAGCCAAGAAGACATCAACATCCATCCTATTCTCTATAGCGACTTGGATGTTCTTCAGCATCATACTGTCAATCCTAGCCTCAGCGCTGGTAAACATAATTGTGCCAATGGACACTGACATGTTTATCGTCTCAGACACAACAGACACAGAAGGCGGTGGACCCGGCGGAGCTGGCAGGTTCCAGATGACAGACGAGTTCCGTGAAGCAATGGAACGTAGAACCGAGTTGAACAACTTGATAATGAAGATATCCCCCACTGACCTCTACTCGGATACTGCTGGGGCGATACTTGGCACGGCTCGGGGCTTTAACATAGGTGGCATGGGGTTCGATAGAACCGTGTCCCTCGGTGAAGCCTTGATGAATAACTGGGCCAACATAGTCATATTGGCGGTTGGCTTGGTGGTCTGTTTCGCGGCATCCTATATGCTGTTCCTACGGACAGAGATCAGACCCGGAGACTAAGCTTTTCCCCTTTTTTCCCGGGTTTTTCACCGGGTTAATTTATTATACGTAGAATGTTAGGGATTTTCGTGGTTTTACGGAGGCCCATTGATGAGTATTGTTGATGTTCATGTTCATTTGACGCCCAAGTGTTTCATTGATGTAGTCCAGAAGGGTGAAGACTGGTATGGTATGACTGTTGAGGATGGGGAGCTTGATAATCCAAAAAATCTCTGGACTCCTGAGCAGAGGATAGCCGAGATGGACCGGCTTGGGGTTGATATGCATCTTGTTTCTCCTACTGATGTCTTCTACCAGTACCATCAGGAGCCAACTGTGACTGCAAAGATTGCCCGAGCTTGTAACACCGAGATATCAGAACTAGCCAATGCTTATCCTCAGCGGTTTATGGGGTTGGGCACCCTGCCCCTTCAGGATATTGATCTGGCTTTAGCTGAGCTTGAGTATGGGATGGGTCGGCTTGGTCTCAAGGGCTTCATGATAGATGATCATGTGAATGGGGTTACCTATGATGATCCTGTTTTTGATCCCTTCTGGGAACGGGTTGAGCGTCTTGGGGCTTTCATGTTGGTACATCAGTATGGACCAACCGTGACCGAGACCCGTACAAGAAAATACTTCCTTCATAATACGGTGGGAAACTCCGTGGATCGGGCTCTCACCTATGGTTGTCTTGTGGGTGGTGGGGTGATGGATAGGTTTCCTAGTCTTAAGATATGTTTGGGGCATGCTGGTGGCTTTGTGCCCTACGCTGTTGATAGGATGGATAAGGGATGGGAAATGTTCCCCAAGTACCGAGGCATGGCAGAGAAACCTCCCAGCAAATACCTTGATAGATTCTATTATGATACAACCACATTCACTGACCGGAACCTTCGATTCCTCGTAGATGTGGTGGGGTCTGATAGGGTTGTACTGGGCTCTGATTGGCCTGCGCCCATGGCTGTTGATGACCCTGTTGGAGCTATCAGGGATTCACCTGTCCTGCTTGAGAGGGAGAAAGAGGCTATTCTCTGGGGTAACATCAGTAAGGCTCTAGGTTGAGCCCTTTTTCCCGTGCAGCCACTCTGGTCTGCAGTACTCTGGGTCAGGGTATGTGTAGAATCCTTTCCCGGTTTTCACTCCAAGCTCTCCACGCGCAATCTTGTCTAGGAGTATCTTTGGTGGCTTGTCTCTTGGTTCTCCGGATTCCCGGTAGTAGACAAGTTCTATGTCTCGTACAACGTCTAAGCCTACTCTGTCCATCATACCGAATGGCCCAATGTCTGTCTGGTAGAGACTCATCCAAGCACGGTCAACATCCATAAAGTCTGCTACTCCTATGTCTGCTACTGTGAGGCATTCTTTTTTGATGGCTCTCCAGACC